>JAYUWY010000074.1:0-8816 GCA_043753285.1 Gemmatimonas sp.
GGGTGCGTGCCCGTCAGTGCTAACTGCGCCGGCGTGAGATTCCACGACGCGAGCGTCGCCAGATTCTCCGCGCGCAGCGAGGCAAACGTTGCGAGCAACTGCGGCATCGTGAGTCCTCGGCTGGCGTCGAACTGCGCAAATCGGTCAAACGGCGCGAATGTGCGATCTTCACCCTGCGCGAGGATGATGCGTGCGCGGGGAATCCAGTCCGTGCGCTCTCCATGAATCAAATGCCCGACGATATCAAACGCGCTCCACGTCTCTGGGCCCTCGTTTGCATTCGACCACGCGTCCGGGAGACCAACGAGCCACGCGCTCAAGATGCGCGGTGTGCGCTTGAGCACAGCAACACCAGCGGTCACATCGAAGCGCATCGCGGTGGAACTCGCGGCCACGGGCAATTCTCCGGCAAAGGGCTCCCGAAAAAGATAAGGGTTCGCACGTGCGCGGGCCCAATCGTACATTCTCCCCGTGAACTACCACCACGACAGTCCCGACAAAGGAAGCGCCGCCAGATTTATCGACCGCGGCTACATCCACGGAATTGTTGGTGGCGGCTGTGGACTCATTTTCACGCCGCTGCTGCAGGCGCGCGGCCATCTGCCCGGCAACATCTTCGTGACGGCGGCCGGCGTGTACGCGGGCTACCTCATTGGACGCGGCGTCTGGCGGTTCTACGTCAAAAGCGCGGAGCGTTTCGGCAACAGCATCTACGTGCCGTCGGGCAACACCACCGCGTACACGCCCACGTACTCGCACATCGAAGCCCTGGAGATCAAAGGCGACTTCGACGCCGCCGCTGCGGCGTGGGAAGCGGCCATCGTGGAGTATCCCGGGCACATCATCACCATCGTGCGTGCCGCGGACTTCCACCTGCGCACACGGAAAGATCCTCAAACCGCCTTCGAGCTCTATCTCAAAGCGCGTGCACTCAACACGGGCACCGACGACATTCGCCGCTACGTGCAGCAGAAGATCGTGGACCTGTACCTCGGTCCACTCGACGACGAGAATCGGGCGATGATGGAGCTCCGCCGACTCATCGACGGCTTTCCGGGCACGCGCGAGGCCGAGAGCGCTCGCGCGGCCCTCAGCGAACTCAAGGCGCGGCGGTCGGCGTCTTAAGCCACGCGAACACGAAGAGCACGCCGAGCGCGAGATCCACGATGCCGAGTGCCAGCACGGCGGTCGGAATGCGGCCCAGTGCCATCAACAGCACGCACGCTCCGCCAAACGACAGTTTTTCCAGCCACGTGATGGGCATCAGCGGCCGGTAGCGCACCGGATCCTTGCCGATGAGCAAGAACGCGAACTGCCACACGAGTGCGAGGCCAATAAACCCGTAGAAATACTCCGGGTGCGTGATCGCCGGCGGAAAGTCGCGGTTTACTTGGTGCTCGAGGAAATACTGCGGGGCGAGTACCAGGATGCCAGCAATGCCGGCCCAGGTGTACGCGCGACGCGCGAACGTCAGAGAAGTTGTCATCGCGAAAATCTACGGTTTTCTGATTACATTCGTCCTGTGCTCACGCTCCACTTCAAGAAGCGCTCAGACGGCGGCTCGGCGCTCACACTCGAGCGCGCGGATGGCTCGCGCGTGTGGCAGCGCCAAGATCGCCACGCCGAGTTTTTCTCGAGTCACGACCTCACGCACTACGCCGTAGAATCGGTGCTGCGCATTCGTTACGCGTTTTACGGACTCATCGCGGACGGCTGGGATTTTTCGAGTTTCGAGAAGCCGTGGGCGCGCGGGCCGTTGCCCGCCGAAGCGCTGTGGGTAGAGAAGTTTGTGTCTCTCCTCGACGTCGAGCGATTCCAGCGCTCCGTGGGTGGCGATCAGTTCACCGCCGCGGAGTGCAATGCGCAACTCGGCGACGGCGTCCTGCGCCCGCTCACCGAAGAGGACTTGAAAACAATCCGCAAGCGTCGCGACGAATGCTTCGTGGCGTGGGACGCGACGCCCGAGGGCGAGACGCTCACGCTCCGACTGTCGCTCTAGCGCTTAGCCGTCCGGGAACACGAAGCGCAGGGGTAAGACGACAGCACTGCGCACGGCCACACCCGCAGTCCGACCGGGAGTAAAGCGAGCCGTGCGCACAATGCGCAGCGCGGCCGCATCGACGGCCACGTTGCTCGATGATTGCTCAATGAATGCCGTCTCCATGCTTCCGTCGGCGGCAACAATCACGCGCACGCGCACGGCTCGCTCTGTTCCAATCAGCGTCTCGTCCTGATTCACCAGTGTGGCGGCCGCTGACTGCAGGCGCGAACGCAACGCCGGAAGATTGGTGAGCGACGGCGGCACATCGGCCGCGAGGGAGTCCACAGGCGCTTGCATCGCCGGCGCCGCCAGCGGCCGCGCGAGCGGGCGCTCAAGCACGTAGTCCGCAAACACGCTGACGCCTTCCGCCGACTGTGATGTGATCAACAGTCGCCACGTGCCGTCCGCGTTAGCGCTCAACACATCGTGAAACACGCTCGTCGTATAGCGGATCGTGAACTGCAACGTGTCGCCACGCGCTGTGCCATAGCCCGGAGGTACGGAGTACGCAGCACCAAAGCTGTCCATCCAATGCGCGATGATCTGCGGAGCGATGGTGTCGGCGCCAATGAACACGCGACTCTCATACTGCGATGGGACCGAGACGTCGTGCATATGCAGCTCGACGAAACGTCCCATCAACGTGCGCTGCACGTGAAGGCGGTATGTCACGGAATCGCCCATCACGTGGCCGCGCATAACCCACACGCCCAGCAGTCGCTCGAGCACCGCGTCGGCTTCCGCGTTGGGCGGCGTGCCTTCTTGCGCGGCCCCTGTGCGCGGCACGAGCGCCGTTGCGCCCAGCAGAATAAACGCTGTAAGGCGAAGAGATATCCGGTGAATGCGCGACATGCTCTTGACGCCTCCCGTCTGAGTCCGGACGTTTGGGCAGATGCCCGACCTTCTGTTGCCTACCTGGCTAGTCGCTGTGATTGTCACGGCGCTGATACTAGTTCTGATTCTCGTGCTCTGGAATCGATGGACGGCTCGCGCCGCCCGCCGTGCCCTGCGCCGATTCCGCGCCCGTGTCGATCGCTTTAAGCTCACGGGCAAACGATACATCGTCCAGTCCCTCCTCGCTGACGAACGTATCGCCGCCGCCGTCGCCGCGCACGCCGAAGAGCACGGCGTGCCCCGCGCGCAGGTGTGGAAACGCGTGGAGACCTACCTCGACGAAATCGTCCCGTCGTTTAATCTCTTCATGTACTACCAGTTCGGCTACGCCATCTCCAAGGCCGCGCTCGGACTGTTTTACAAGACGACGATTTCCATCAAGAACATCGCCGCGTTTGAGCGGCTGCCGCGCGAGAGCATCGTCATCTACGTCATGAATCATCGCTCCAACGCGGACTACGTGTTGGCGTCGTACGGTCTTGCGGGACAGGTCGCGATTTCGTACGCCGTCGGCGAATGGGCGCGCGTGTTTCCGCTCGAATATTTGTTCAAGTCGTTTGGCTCGTACTTCATTCGACGCCGATATCGCGAGCCACTCTATCACTCGGTGCTCGAGCGCTACGTGCAGCTCATCACCCGCAACGGTGTGACGCAGGGGCTGTTTCCCGAGGGCGGACTTTCGCGCGATGGTAAACTTCGCCCCGCAAAAATCGGTATGCTCGACTACATGCTCGGCACCGCGCGCGAGCCGGGATTCGCCGAGCGCATGTATATCGTGCCGGTGGGCCTCAACTATGATCGCGTGTTGGAGGATCGCACGCTGTTGCGCGAGTTGCGTGTGAGTGAGGGCACGCCGACTCCCTCGCGCATGACGCAACTGCGCGAAGTGCTCAATTATGCCGTGGGGAGTTTTGGCCGCTTGGGTACTGGGCGATGGAAGCGGTATGGCCGTGCGGCCGTAGTGGTGGGCGATCCGATCCCCGTCGCGCCGTGGCTGGCGGCGCGCGAGAAACAAGGCGCGTCGCTGTTTTCGCTGTCTCGCCCCGAGCGCTTGGCTGCCGTGCAAGAGTTCTGCGATGGCGTCATGGCGCGCATTGGCGCGGTGATTCCCGTGACGGCGGTGCCGTTGGTTTGCGCGGCGCTGCAGACATTCGACGCGGAGATTATTCCCGAGCAAGCGTTGCTCGCGCGCATCGAAGAGTTGCGCGATGTGCTCGTCGCCGAGGGCGCGTCGGTGTTGGAACCGGAGCGCGAAGCGGCGGAAAGTTTTGAACGCGCGTATCGCATGCTCAGCATGCGTCGCGTGCTATTGCGCGAGGGAAACTCGTTCGTGATTCTGCCGCGCGGCCGTGAGCTGATTTCGTACTACGCCAACGGTGTAGCTCATCTCTGCGGTGCGTATGCGCAGCGCGTGCGAGGTCACAACGCGCTACCCATGGATACGCTCGTCGGTATGTAGTTGTTACGGCGGTGGAGCGGGGTAGAGCGTCGCGGTGAGCGTCCCGCTGGTGAACGCAGCCCATCCATCCACGCGCACATACCACGTTCCGGCCACGGGATTGACGAGTCGGCAGTTCTCCGTTCCCGTGTCCGTGTACGATGCGCAACCGTAGATATGAAGGAGCGGGAACACGGCTGAGCGCAGATAGAGATCCACATCGCCATCGGCCGTGAGTGAGACTTTCAGCGAGTCCGTGCCGGCCGGGACCGTGATTGCGAACATGCGGAACGACTCAGCAGCGCCCGAGAGCGCAGTGACCGCCACGCCGCTCGCGAGAGGCGTGGATCCCGACTGCGAGAGCAGGGTTGCCCGGAGCGACGCATCGGCGAAGGGCTCGTAGCCGTACACGAGCACGTACCACGTGCCAGCGGACGGCAGGTTGAAGATGCACTCTTCTTCCGAATAGATGTTCTCAGAGGCGCAGTCGTACGTTGCCGCCTGCGGGCGCTCGCCATGCCGCACGAAGAAGTCCGCGTCCCCAGCTCCGCCCGTCATCCGAAACCGGAGCGTGCCGGTGCCCTCGGGAACCTCAATCGTGAAGACGCGCTCCGACCCTGCGTTGCCCGCGACGAGCACGGCGGTGCCGGAGGTCAGCGGTGCGAACCGCGGCGGGGCCGTGACGTCTTTCTGGCAGGCTGTGAGAGCTACCAGAGCCGCCGCGATGGGGAGAAGCCGAAGCCGAGTCATGAGAGTTATACGCCTCAGTGGATGGGGTGTTTCCTTGCAATACCCACGCTGGGGCCTAATCCGTCAGTTGACCCAGCCGCCCCGCTTTGGTAGCTTATGAGGCTCTGTTCCGTGCCGCCCGTCTGGGCGATCCACGTAGATACAGTTGGTCGAACAACCATCAGGAAAGAGATGCCGACGATTAATCAGCTCGTCCGGCAGAGCCGCCGTGCCGTCGTAAAGAAGGATAAGGCACCGGCTCTGAAGGAGAACCCGTTCAAGCGTGGCGTGTGCACTCGCGTGTACACCACCACCCCCAAGAAGCCGAACTCTGCGCTGCGTAAGGTCGCGCGTATTCGTCTCGTGAACGGCTTTGAAGTCACTGCCTACATCCCGGGTGAAGGTCACAACCTGCAGGAGCACTCGATTGTGCTCATTCGCGGTGGTCGTGTGAAGGACCTTCCGGGCGTTCGTTACCACATCGTGCGCGGCAAGCTCGACGCATCCGGCGTTGCAGGGCGTAACAAGAGCCGCTCCAAGTACGGGACCAAGAAGCCGAAGGCTGGTGCCCCGGCTGCTGGAGGTAAGAAGAAGTGAGCCGCCGCAAATCCGCCGTAAAGCGCTCCGTCCTGCCGGACGCCCGCTATGACAGCCAGACTGTCTCGAAGTTCATCAACGTCCTGATGTATCAGGGCAAGAAGTCCACCGCCGAGCGCATCTTCTACGGCGCGATGGACGTGGTGGAAGCCAAGTCCCAGCAGCCGGGCGTGAACGTGTTCAAGGCCGCGCTGACCAACCTCAAGCCGGTCGTCGAGGTGAAGTCCCGCCGCGTCGGTGGCGCCACGTACCAGGTCCCGGTCGAAGTCCGTCCGGAGCGTCGTACCGCGCTGGCCATGCGTTGGTTGATCAGCTATTCGCGCGACCGCAACGAGAAGTCGATGGCCGAGAAGTTGGCCGCCGAAGTGCTCGCTGCTGCCAAGGGCGAAGGCAACGCCATCAAGAAGAAGGAAGACACCCACCGTATGGCCGAAGCCAATAAGGCGTTCGCGCACTATCGCTGGTAGGTCTCAAGAGTTGAGACTTGAGATGTGAGACTTGAGAAGGGGCAGTCGAGCTTAGCTCGGCTGCCCCTTTTTCGTTCGCGCGAGACCGTGTGACGCTGGAGTGACGGGGGCTTTTTAGGTTGGCCGATTCCCCGGGCGCAATTCCTTGCGTGCGGAGGCAATCGATTCGTGACACATTCTAGAAGCTTCTAACGCACTGTCCCCACTCCTCGAAGGGTTTTACTAACCACTACGGAGGTTGTCATGAATGGACGTGCGATGGTGCGGTTGCCGCTGGTGTTTGCGTTGGTGTTTGGGATGATGTTTTTGGGCGGGGCGGAGGTGCAGGCGCAGCAGACTCCGACGGAGAAGGTTGCATCCTGTATCGATAACGCGGCCGACAAATTCGCGGAGTGCACGGGTGATTCGGGTTTCTGGGGCGACCTCGGGTGCGGCATCAAGTACATCGCAGACGCGATTCTCTGCCTTCCGTCCATGATCCTCAATGCAGTTTAGGCACCTGCGCACGATCAACGCGTCGGCGTTGATGGTCGCTCTGCTGATTCTCGCTGGGTGCAGCGAGAATCAGCAGTCGGCACCTGCGCGTCCGCGCGCCGAGCGTGTGTCGCTTCCGCTGATTGAGCTCGCGCCGCCGCAGTTCAGCCAACCGCTCATCGCTGACAATGGAGACTTGCTCGATGTGAAGGACGTCATCGAGGACGGTCAGCGTTTGCTCGTGCTGAATGGAAAGCCGGAAGAACTCTGGGAGATGCCTATGGCTCCTCCACACGCGCTGCAGCGGATCTCGCGGCCGAGAGAGTTCGGACAAGCGAGCGTGCGCGTGATGACGGCTCACTCTCGCGGCATCTCCTATCTCGGACTCGACGGAAGGCTCCGCGTGATGGAGCGAGAGGCACCTGACGTCTTGGCGCGAACCGTGCGCGCTTTCCCACCGATGCAGCGACCCGTCGCGTTGGGAGAATGGCCCAACGGACGTTGGGTCGCCGTTCATTCGGTGCTTGCAATGATATCCGCGAACTCAATACTGGACAGCGTTGTCGTTTCGACGCTCGACGATCGAGACAGTGTGTCGCGAGTCTACGCGTTCGAACGCACTGGGCCGAGCCGCCCCGAGAAACTCCTTCTGGATCTCGTTAACGGCAGAGTTGTGAGAGGACAGGTAGTGCTCGCCGGCAACGATCCCGCACGCGTCATCACGGTACTTGAGCGCGCAGTGCGGATCGATACGCTCCTGGACGCTCCGGCGCGACCGTTCTCTGCGACGGACATTGAAGTGATGAAGCGGGAAATGCATGACTCGAGGATGCCGCCGGCCGTCCGCGCGGCTGCGCTTCCTGCACATCAGTTCGTCGCCGTCGCTGCGCTCCCCGTCGAAGGTGGATATCTCGTGGTCGCACAAGCGGGTGAGGAATCGTTCGTTGCGGACCTCTACTGTGGCGTTCGCTTTCGGAAGACGGTCCTGTCGAGAACCAGCATCAGTAGAATCTTCGTTGCTGAGCGTGGGCTAGCCGTCGTGGATGAGCCAGCCGACGCTGCCTCCGAGTCTCCCGCGCGCCTCTCGTACTACAGAGCTTCTGACTTCATACCGGAGTGTAAGAAGTGAATGCTTCGTTCGTGACTGCCGCCGGACTCGTGAAGAACTACGGTGCGACCCGCGCCGTCGCAGGCGTTGATCTCGCCATCGACAGCGGCCGCGTCATCGGCATCGCCGGACCCAATGGCTCTGGAAAATCCACTCTCGCGCGAATGTTGCTGGGCTTCTCCACGCCCGATAGCGGTAGTGCAACGCTCGGTGGCATTCCACCAACGCAGTTTCGTCAAACACACGGCGTTGGTTTCGTGCGTGAAGACGGAGCTCGTGGTTGGGATCGACTTACACCGCGACAACTGCTGTCGCTGCGCACAGATCCCGCGGACTCCAGCGTGCAAGAGATCGGGGAGATTCTGAAGCTCGCGCCGTTGATGGATCGCCCAATCGGTGTTCTGTCCAAAGGGCAATGGCGAATCTGTCAGCTGTGGTTCGCACTCTCCGCGAGACCAAGATTCGTGGTGCTCGATGAAGCAGAGGCAGGTCTCGATCCCGCCGCGCTTGAGCGACTGAGTGCAGTGGTGCGCGATGCGGCTAAAAATGGCGCAGCAGTGCTAATGCTCAGCCACCACCTCGATCAGATGGCGCTCACCGCAGACACCGTGCTGTTTATGGCTCACGGGTCGATTCGCGGTGAAGTAGATCCCGCTGGTCGTTCCGCTCAAGATCTCCGAGCAGACTACCGCCGCCTCGTGGAGGAAGCGTGAACATTCGCGCATCGCTCATCGTGGTCCGCGCTACTCGCGGTTGGCGCTCCGTCGTCGGTGGGGTGCTCGCGGCGGCGCTGATGTCTGCCTGGCTCGGACGAAGCAATGCGGAGTTCCTTGTTCAAGTCGCATACTTTGGCTTTCCCTTGATTGCTATCAAGTGCATCGCCGACGTCTTTCAGTACTCTCAACGCGCGTCGGTGTGGTCAATGCTCGCGCAACGCACAGAAACCGATGCGCGAATGATGTGGTCACTGCTCGGTGCAGGATTCCTCGTCTATCTTTGCGTCAGTACAGTGCTGCTACTCGCTCTCGTGATTGGAGGTGTAAGCAATCCCGAGTTGACGTCCGGTGG
>JAYUWY010000075.1:0-8795 GCA_043753285.1 Gemmatimonas sp.
GGGCGTGAAGTACACAGAACCCGGTGCGATGGCACCGTGCTGACCACCCGAGTCGTGCAGATACGCAAGCGTGGAGCCAATGGCGCGCAGCATACGTAGCGCAAACGGCACCGTCTCGTGGCCACCCGTGCGGCGGAAGCGCTCGAGAATGGTCTCGCCCGTAATCCAACGGCGCAAATACCCCGGCCCGCGACGGCTTCCGGGGTGCTGCTGCCAAAAGTGATACGTGGTTGGGACGCTGGGATGCGACCTGAGCGCCAGATGGCGCGCTTCAGAGAACAACCACGCATGATGCGCGGGGTCCGGCGCTGTCACCAATGCCAGCGAGCGCCCGAGCGAGTCAATGACTTCGTGCGCGTAGCGGTGCGGCGTATGGACGCCCCCAGATCCCCAGCGCCAATCGGGCGGTAACTGCCAATCCGCCAGGTGCTGAGGAATTCCGGTGGAGTGCCGGTTGGGAAACGCGTGTTCGTTCGTATGCATCGACGCTGGAAGATACTCAGCCGTCGCGCATCGAAGCCAATCGAATTACGAGGATTGCGCCGCCATTTTCGCCGTTTTCGGCCACGATGCTGCCGCCCCAGCCGTCAATCATCCGGCGGGAGATGGCGAGGCCTAGGCCGCTGCCACTCGTGCGCGTGGAGAAATGGGGGTCAAAAATGCGCGTCACGAGATGCTCAGGGATGCCGCTGCCGTTGTCCGTCACGCGAACCTCGGCACCGCCTTCTGCGAGGGCTCGCACCGTGAGCCCCACGCGCGTCGCGCCAACTAGGCGCGCGTTTTCCAACAGGTTGAGCAACACCTCGCGCATTTCTCGCGCGCGCGCTGCGGCCTTCACGGCGACGTCGGGAATTTCTGACTCCCACGTCACGTCTGTTTGGCCCATGCGCTCGAGCTCGAGCACGTCGCGCGCAACAGCGGCGACGTCCACAAGCTCCGCAGGCAACTCGCGTTCCGGTGCGGTGCCGTAGCGGCTAAACGCGCGCGCGATTTCATCCAACCGATCGATCTCAGCCAAAATGCGCGTCGTGTTTTCTTCGAGCACTTTGTCGAAGTCCACGCGCACGTCGTGCCGCGCGCGACGCAGATGTTGCATGCCCAAGCGCATCGGAGTGAGCGGATTCTTGATCTCGTGCGCGACTTGGCGAGCCATCTCGCCCCAGGCGAGCACACGTTCTGCGCGCGCCACGTCCGTGACGTCTTCGAGCGTAACGACCGTGCGGCGCGAGCCTGGCGCGAGTCGCGTGAGACGCACACTCAAGCGGCGCGCGAGATGCTCCATCTCAAACACCCCATCGTCGCCGGGTTTTTCGCGGAACTCGTCGAGGCGCACACCGAGGAGCACACGCGTTGATTCCGGGAGTCGCGCGCCGACAACGAGTTGGACACCGAGTATGGTTTCTGCTGTGGGATTCGCAAACGTGAGGCGATCGCCTTCGTCCACGGCGAGCACGCCTGATGCCACTGACTTCAGAGTGGCTGCGAGGCGGCGCTCCGCGTTCTCCAGCGCTTCGCGACTCTCTGCGAGGTCCGTCGTCATGCGACGGAACGCGCTAAACACCGGCGTGAACTCGACAGGAGGATCTTCTCGCAATGGCGGAACCTCGGCGCCACGTGCGAGTGCGAGGGCAGCATCACGCAGCTCGCGAATCGGGCGCGAGAGTTGGCGCGACGCGGCACCGCTGGCCCACAGCGCACCGAGCGCACCCAACGCCAACGCAAACAGCAAGAACACCGCGAGGTCGTTGCGACGACGATCGAGGAGTCGCTCATCCAAACGCGCAGGCGCCGCGAGCACATACTGCACGCCAGCAGAGTCCGTGGCCGCACGATAACCCAAGCGCACGGCCGCAGGCCCCACGTCCTCGCCGCGGCCCGTGGCAATCTCGTCGCTCTCGGCGAGCGTCTGCGCGACGTTGGCAGGCAGCAGTCGGCCAACGGGCGCGAGCGCGTCGAGCAGCGGATCGCTGGTGTCGACGAGTAAGCCGTCGGCGTACAAGAAGAGCGGTGTTTCAAATCGCGCGGATGCTTCCGCGAGTCGCACGGAGTCTGTAGAGACGGCACGCAGCGTTTCGCGCACGAGCAAGTCGCGCGCTTGTACGTCGTCAGCATTGAGTCGACGGAACGACCAATAGCCAAAGAGCAGCGACGGCACGAGGAAGCATGCGAACAAAGCGGCGGATAGACGCGCGCGATAGCTCCCAATGATTTCGCGACGGCGCTGACGCCACCACCGCGGCAGGGCGCCTTCGGCCGCGACGATGAGCACCCAAATGCCGGCGAGCACGAGCAGATCAACGAGAACGAACAACACGCCGCGTGTGATAAGCGCGTCCATGGAGCGCAGATCCACCACCGCGTGCAAGCGCCGGCTCATGCCCGCCGCGGACGGCAAGGTCCAGTCGCCGTGCAACTCATTGCCTGTGCGCGTCCATTTGCCGCGGCCGGTTGCTGGCGCCTGGCTCTCGCCGCGCAGCGCCTCGCCGATGTGCAGCGAGTACGGCGGCTCTGGTGCGGGCGGTGGTGAGAATCCGAGAAACGCACCAAACGGATCAGGCGCGACCAATCGCGAGCGCGGCGCCACCACCACAGTGGTCGCCGAACCATCGCGATGCGGCAATGCGAGAATGAGATGCAGTCCGGGATTGCCCTGCACTTCCGTGAGAATGGGCGCCATGCGCGACTGCGCTTCGGCAGCGAGCAGATTCACACCGGGCGTAACTCCCGTAGGACGGCCCACTGTGAGTTCCGCGAGCAACTCACCCGATGGCGTCCACGTGGCCAACTCCGTGGGATACTCCGCGCGCGCCAATTCCGTGCGCGCCAACTGCGCCAGCAACTCGACGCGCGTCTGCGCCGCGCGCGCCGGGTCGAGCGCTTCGGTGAAACGGTCCAACAGCATGGCACGATCAGTGTCGGGACGCTCAAGGCCCTGCACATCGCGGACCGAGAGATCCACGCGCTCGCGCACCGCCGAGAACCACGTGAGTGCGGTGGCACCACACGCTGCGACGAGCGCCACAGGGATGACGATCGCGCGTGCCCGCTTCGTGAAGGCGAGCGCCGCAACGGCCGCCGCCCACAGCAACGTGTAGGTGCCGGGGAATCGGCCGGGGGCTTCGAGCAGAATCGGCGCGAGGCCCGCCGCGAGAATCGCGAGAGACGGCGCGGCCCACAGTGGCAGACCACGATCACGACCCAGCGCGTTTTGTCCCGCGGTCACACCGAGGAGCAGCACCGTGACCGACGCCAAGAACAACGTCACCTGCCACGACAGCCACAGCTCAACCGGCACACCCACGGCCGGCACTTGAATGCCGCCAGCGAGTTCGCGCAGCAAGAACGGCGCGGAGCCCGCGACGGCAATCACGGACACAATGCCCTGTGCGCGCGTCATCAACCGACGGCGACCGCGGCGCAGCGTCATCAGCGCGAGCAGCAACAACGCCGACGTAATCGCGAGCGCCGCGGCGTTCGCGGTGTAGCGACCGCCCGACGTTACCAAATAGAAGGTCGGGTCGAACCAGCGGCTCAAGTTCGAGAACACGCTCAGCGGCAGCAGCGTCGGCACCGCGAGTGCGGCAGCAATCGCCAAGAAGCGCGGCTTCAGTCCGAGATCGCGACGCCAAGCGAGTGCGAGCAAGCACAGCAACATCGTGGCGAGCGCAGCGCCAGCCCACGGCAGCGTGGCATCCCACGCGCGGCCGCGCAGCGCATCGACGCCCGGCGTAATCGCGCGCGCCGCAAGCATCGCCTCACCATCGAGCGAAAGCAGCACCGCGTCCGGCACCGAGTTCACAGCCTCAACGGGCGCGTACGCAAAACTCGTCACACCCGCCTTTTCCGCAACGCGCGCCGCCACCGACGGCGTGAGTGCGTCCGCCGGCGGCTCCGCGTGCACCACGCTCGTGGCGACGGCAACGAGTCCACCCCGCTCCACCACCGCGTAGGCCACTAGGTAGAAGGGCGTCGCAATCATGCCGGTGCGCGCGGGCAGCGAGTCGAGCGCGATGAGCAAACGGCCGCTCCACGCTTCGGGCCGGCGATTGCGTGCGATGATCACGGAGCGCGCACTGCCCGGCGGCACCAACTGCGCGAGTGCGGCAAACGCGGCGCCGCGCTCCGGCGGCGCATCGAGCGCGGCGTTGGCGATGCGGCGGAGTTCGTCGCCTTCTACGCGAACGGCGGCCTCCAAGTCGGCCACGGCATCGCGGGCGAGTGCGTCGCGCACGCGAATGCCGTCCGCAGCGAGCGCAGCATCGCGGCGGTGATAGGTGCCCGCCGCGATGACGAAGACCGCCGCCGAGAGTGCGAACACCGCTTGGCGCAAAAACGCCGGCCGCGGACCGCGCCACAGCATCACCAACGAGAGCGTCACCACGACGCCCAGTCCCACCAACACGGGCAGCGACGGCGCCCGCAGCCACAGGGCCGCGCCGATCACGACCGCCGCGGCGCCCCACAGCCACAGGTCACCGGTCCCGCGTCGCGCGGCGAGTCGGTGAGCGGCGGCAGTCGTTGGCGTCAAAGAATCCACGCGAGGATTATACCCGTCGCACCGTCTGCCCACACGTCCTCAGCTAGATTCCAGAGGTCATGCGTCGCCTCGCCGCTCTACTCACATTGCTCGGATTTGCTCCGTCGCTCTCCGCGCAGGTGACGGTGCTGGACGAGGGCACGTTCACACACCTCGTCGAAGGCACCCGCGTGGGCCGCGAGGACTTTAGTATTCGCGCGACGCGCAGCGCCCCCGGCGCGCTGTACGTCGCCCAGGCCAACGTGCTCGCCGGCGAGAGCCGCCGCACCGTGGTGCTCAATGCCGATTCCCTCGGCGCCCCGGTGCGTTTTCAGCTCGAACGCCGCGAGGCCACCGCAGTCGTAGGCAGCGTACTCGGCGAGCGGCAACGCTCGGTGTGGTCGGGCCGTATTCTCACGGAGTCGCGAGAGTCAGCCCGCGAGTTCCGCCTCGCGCCCGAGACGTTCGTCACGGAGCCGGGAGTGGTCCACGCGCTCTGGTTTGTGCTGCGGTTTGGGCAAGGACGCGACGTCGTGCTGCTGGCGCCCAGTGGCCCCAGCCAAGACACCGTGCGTCTGGTGCCGGGTGATCCAGACGTCGTGATTATCGCCGGAAAAAGCCTCGCCGCGCAGCGGTGGGTGGTGCGTCCCGCGTCTGGGGGCGACCCGGTGTGGGAGCTCTGGGCCGACGCGTCCGGCCGCATTTTGCGGGCCCGGCATTTTGCCTCGGGGCTCGATGCCCTGCGCGACGATCCGCCGAGTGAAACCCCCGGCCGTTAGCCGGCGTACGACGAGCAGAGCCCTTCCCTATTCCTGACCAGGAAACCATTGATGCGTCCGTTTGTGTCTCTCCTGATTTTGGCCGTGCTGTCCGTGAGCACTGGTGCGCAGTCCGCACCGGTGAGCTCGCTTTCACTCGACCAAGCCCTCGAGATCGCCGCGAAGAACAACCCGGCGTATCAACAGGCCCTGCTTGGCCGCAACCGCGCCCGCGCGCAGGTTCGTGCCGCGTACGGCACGTTGCTGCCCAGCGCCGATGCGTCGGCCGGCCTCGGCTTTCGCGAAGGTCGCCCGCAGAACTTTGGTGGTGTGTCCTTCGGTGCGAGTTCAGACATCGTCTCGTCGAGCTGGAATCTTTCGGCCAACTCGCGCGTGTCGTGGAACACGTTTAATCAGATTCGCCGCGCCAACGCCTCGCTCGAAGCGGCCGACGCCGATGTCAATGCCGCGCAGTTCCAGCTGAGCGCGCAGGTGCAGCAGCAGTTCCTGCTTGCGCTGCAGACGCAGGCGCGCGCGGACTTCCAGGATACGCTCGTGGTGCAGCAGCGCTTGCAGCTCGAGCTGACCCAGGCTCGCGCTGGCGTGGGTTCGCTCACGTCGCTCGACGTGAAGCGGTCCGAAGTCGGACTCGGCCAGCAGGAAGTTGCAGCGCTTCGCGCTCGCAACACCGCCGATGTTGCCAAGCTGCAACTGTACCAGCAGCTCGGCATCCCGATGCCAGAGCAGGTGGCCCTGACGGCCAATCTCGTGCTCGCGCGTCCGACGATGACGGTCACCGATCTGCTCGAGACGGCGCGTCGCGTCAATCCGGCGCTCAAGGCGGTCAACGCTCGTGCCACCGCGGCGCAGGCCAATGTGAATGCGGCGCGCGGTGAGTACACGCCCACCCTGAGCTTCAGCGCGTCCGTGTCGGCCTTTACGCAAAAGCAGCTCGATTTTATTTCGAACCCGAGTCACACGCCAGCGCAGGATACCGCCGCACGTGAGGCGTTCCGCAACGCAAACGCTGCGTACCCGCTTGACTTCACACGCAATCCGTACAGCCTCTCGATGGGCTTGTCGATTCCGATTTTCGACGGGCTCGGCCGCGAGACGCGTTTGCAGGAAGCCAATGCATTCCGCGAAGACGCTCGCTACACGGTGCGTCGTCAGGAACTCGCGCTCACCGCAGACGTGACGTCGGCGTACGTGACGTTGCAGGCCGCCTTCCGCGCCGCTGAACTGCAGCAGCGCACCGCCGCCACCGCTCGTGAAGCCCTGCAGTTGGCCGAAGAGCGCTACCGCGTCGGCGCTTCAACCTTCGTGGATCTCACGACGGCCCGCAGTGAGTATGAGCGCGCCGAGACGGACCGCATTGACGCCATTTACGAATTTCATCGTGCGTACGCAGCGTTGGAAAACGCTGTCGGCCGCGCGCTTCGCTGACCCCCCGAGGACGTAATGACCAAGAAGACCAAAATCATCGTCGCAGTCGTCGCTGTCCTCGCCGTGGGTGGCGTGGTCGCGAGCGCCGCTGCGAAGGGCAACAACAAGGGCACGATGGTGCGCATCGAGGCCGTGGAATCGCGCGACCTCGTGTCGTCCGTGACCGCGAGCGGCCAGGTGTTGCCGACGCGTAAGGCTGATCTCTCGGCCGACATCACGGGCCGCATCACGCGCATCGCCGTGAAGGAAGGCGACAACGTACGCGAAGGCCAGTTCCTGCTGCAGATCGATCCGCAGCAGTTCTCGGCGCAGGTGCAGCGTGCCGAAGCCTCGCTGGCCAACGCCCGCGCCGGCCTCGCGCAGTCGCGCGCCAACCTGTTGCAGGCGACGCGCAACTATGAGCGTCAGCAAGCAATCAGAAAGACAAATGAAGCGCTCGTCTCCGCCTCAGAACTTGAGCAGCTCCAGACGACGTTCGAAGTGAATCAGGCGCTCGAGACGGCCTCACAGGAAAACGTGAAGCAGGCCGAAGCCTCGCTGACGGATGCACGGTGGCAGCTGTCGCGTACGACGATTTACGCGCCGATGAGCGGCCGCGTGACGCGCTTGAACGTGGAGGTTGGCGAAACCGCCATTATGGGAACGATGAATCGCGATCAGGCAATCCTGCTCACGATCTCGGATATGTCGGTGCTCGAGACCAAGGTGAAGGTCGACGAGACGGACGTGTCGCGCATTAACGTCGGTGACTCGGCCGTCGTCCAAATTGATGCCTTCCCCGACACGACCTTCATCGGCCGCGTTGTGGAGATTTCCAATAGCTCGGTGCGCGGTGCGTCAGCGGCCACCACCGACCAGGCGATCGACTACGAAGTCACGGTGCGCATTCTGAATTCGCCGCCGGAAACACGTCCCGACTTCTCGTCCACGGCAAAGATCATCACGGACACGCGCACGCAGGTGATGTCGATTCCGATTATTGCGCTCACCGTCCGTGAAAACGAAACACTGCAGGCGAACGACGGGCCGGCCAACGCCGTACAGTCCACCACGCCGCAGGTCGGTAAGCGCGATGTGGAGGGTGTGTTCGTTGTCGGTGCGGACAACAAAGTGACCTTCCGCCCCGTAAGAGTTGGGATCGCCGGTGAAAAGCACTTCGAAGTCCTTGGTGGCCTCGAAGCCGGCACCCGCATTGTGGCGGGCACCTACCAAGCGATCCGCGAGTTGAAGGACGGTCAGCTGATTCGTGAGCAGCCGGCCACGCCGACAGAAACTAAGACGCCGTAAGGAGCCCCAGTGAGCGAGCACGACGAAGTTCCCCTTAGCACGACCGCCGAACGCCAAGCGGTTCTGACTACCGCCGGCGATGCGCCCAGCAAAGACTGGGTCATCGTCACCCGCGGACTGAAGCGCGAGTACGACATGGGAGGCGAGATCGTGCGCGCCCTCCGCGGCGTGGACCTCGCGGTGAAGCGCAATGAATACGTGGCAATCATGGGCCCGTCGGGCTCCGGTAAGTCCACGTTTATGAACATCGTCGGCTGCTTGGATACGCCGAACGCCGGCGAGTACTGGCTCAACGGCCAGCTCGTCTCGACGATGAAGGACGATGAGCTCGCACGCGTGCGCAACAAGGAGATCGGGTTCGTCTTCCAGACGTTCAACCTGCTCCCCCGCGCCTCGGCGTTGCACAACGTTGAGTTGCCGCTCGTGTATGCCGGTGTCGGAGCGGCTGAGCGTAAGGAGCGCGCAATGGACGCACTCACGAAGGTGCAGCTCGAAGGCCGCGTGCATCACCGCCCCAACGAACTGTCTGGCGGTCAGCGTCAGCGCGTGGCAATTGCCCGTGCCCTCGTGAACCGTCCGTCTATTCTGCTCGCCGACGAACCGACGGGTAACCTCGACTCGACGACGTCCGAAGAAATCATGCGCGTGTTTGAGCAGCTCGCGGACACGGGCCAGACGGTCATCATGGTGACGCACGAACCGGACATTGCGGCGCATGCGCGTCGCGTGGTCGTGTTGCGTGACGGTATGATCGCCAGCGACGAGCGCCGCGCGGCATTTACGGAAAA
>JAYUWY010000076.1:0-4221 GCA_043753285.1 Gemmatimonas sp.
GGCGTGGAGCAACTGCGCACCGGCTTCCCGTCGAGATGCACAGTGCAGGCACCGCACGCGCCGATGCCACAGCCGTACTTGGGACCCGTCACGCCGAGCTCGTCTCGCAACGCCCAGAGCAGCGGCATATCCGGTTCGACGTCCAGTTCGTGCGTCGTGCCGTTCACGGTAATGCGCATAGTTTCTCAGCGGGCGGAGGGATAACTCAAACTCGGGGCGCGGGACGGGCATAGCAAGGGGCGATTCTGCCGGAGAGCGACCATATTGATGCGATGCCGATTCGCCGCCACGTTTTGACCATCGCGTCCACTGCGCCGATTGAATTTCACGACATCTCGGACGCTGTCCGCAATTGGGTGCGCGCTTCAGGCGTGCGCGACGGACTGCTGACGGTGTCGTCGCCGCACACGACCGGCCGCATCACCATCAATGAAGTGGACCCGGCGCTGCAGCGTGATATGGTGTCGTTCCTCGAACGCATGGCGCCAGCAAAGGCGGACTATGGGCACAACACCAACACGGTGGACGGTCGCGACAACGCGCACTCGCACATTCTTGGCTTGTTCATCCCCGCGAGCGAGAGCATTCCCGTCACCAATGGCGAGCTCACGCTTGGTACGTGGCAAGCGTTGTTCTTTGTGGAGCTCGATGGCCCGCGGCCGCGCCGCGAAGTGCATCTGCAACTCATCGACGCGTGAAGTTCGGCGAGGCGTACATCGAGTTGGACTATCGGTTTGAGTGCGTGGGCGATCCACGCACCGCGGCAGAGCATCTGTGTCAGGAGCAATCCACGGCGCAGTGGAAGCGTCCGGGAGTGGATGAGGACTTTCGACCGCAGTTTGGCGCGAAGATTGTCTCGTTGCGCGCTGAGTTGCGGCCACAGGGATTTTCACTCGAGATGCCAGGTGCGCCCCCGGGCGAAGTGCACGTGTGTCACGTCACGATTGCACACCCGCACGGAAACTTTGGGCCGCGAATTCCCAACTTGATGTCGGCGGTGATGGGCGAGGGTGTGTTCTTCGTGCCGGGGATTCCCATCATTCGGCTCGAGGACATTCGCTTTCCTGCGGAGTATCTCGCGCAGTTTGATGGCCCGCAGTTCGGCGTTGCCGGAATCCGCGCGTTGCTCGATGCGCATGATCGCCCAGTATTTCTCGGTGTGGTGAAGCCGAACATCGGGCTTCCGCCGTCAGATTTCGCCGCGATTGCATCGGAAGCGTGGCTCGGCGGGCTCGACATCGCGAAGGACGACGAGATGTTGGCCGACGTGCCGTGGTCGCCGCTTGCTCAGCGCTCGCGACTCTTGGGCGCAGCTTGTCGCGATGCGCAGCGCGTGACGGGTAACAAGAAGTTGTATATGGCCAATGTGACGGACGAGGTGTCGCGGTTGCTCGCGCAGCATGATGTGGTTGTGGCGAATGGTGCGGGCGCGGTACTCGTCAACGTGTTGCCCATGGGCCTCAGCGCGGTGCGCATGCTGCGTGAGCACGCGCGCGTGCCAATCTTCGGTCACTTTCCGTTCATTGCCGCGTTTAGTCGTGTGCAACAGTACGGCGTGAGCGCGCTGGTGATGACACGACTACAGCGACTCGCCGGCTGCGATGCGGTGATTATGCCGGGCTTCGGTGACCGCATGATGATGGACGAGCGCGAAGTTCTCGCGAATGTGCAGGCCTGTCTCGAGCCGATGGGCGCACTCAAGCCCGCGCTGCCAGTGCCTGGCGGTAGCGATTCCGCGGCGACGCTCGAGAATGTGTACCGCAAGATCGGTCACACGGACTTCGGCTTCATTCCCGGCCGCGGAATCTTTGGGCATCCCGATGGCCCGCGCGCCGGTGCCGCGAGCGTGCGCGATGCGTGGGAGCGCATCGCGCCGCGCTAGGCCGTTAGAGTCCGTCCAGCTGACGCAACAATCGCGCGTAGAACGTCACTGCGCTCGCGTAGCCATCTACCGTGATGCGCTCATTCACGCCGTGCACGCGCGACCGATCGTTGTCGCCCAACGGCACCGCGAGAAAGCGATACACGCGATCGGAGTGTTTGCCCCAGAACTTCGCATCGGTTCCGCCCATCACGAGATACGGCAACACCGGCACTTGCTCGCCAGGTGCCATCGCGCGGATGGTGCGAGCAATCAGGGCAAACGCTTCGCCGTCGGTGCGCGACACCGGAGACGGATCAGCAGTGGCGCTGTCGCGCGGCGCAATGGCAATGAGCGTGTCGTCCACAATCTCGGTGACGCGCGCGATCACTGACGCGCGGGTCTCGCCTGGGAGAATGCGAAAGTTCACCACCGCAGTCGCTTCTGGCGGCAGCACGTTGTCCTTCACACCGGCGGCAAGCATCGTCGGTGCCGTGGTGGTGCGCACCATCGCCGCGCTCGTCGGTGAGCCAGTGAGCAGCGCGGTGACAACAGGCTCGGTGAGCCAAAGATTCGCGAGCACGAGTCGCTGGCCGAATCCCACATACGGCGCCATTGCCGTGACCATCTCGCGGCTTGGCCCATCGAGTGATGCCTCAAACGGATTCTCGATGAGTTCTTCAATCGCTGCGCTGAGCGCACCAACGGCCGTGCGCTCCGGCGGCATTGATGAGTGGCCGCCGACGGCACGCGCCGTCAACGTGAGCGAGAGATAACCCTTTTCGGCGATGCCAACGACGGCCGCGCGTCCGTCGATTCCTGGAATCGCGCCCGATGTGAGAAAGCCGCCTTCATCAAGTACCAACGCCGGCTTCACTCCGCGCGCGACGAGCGTATCAACCATCACGCGCGCGCCGTACATGCCGCCGACTTCTTCGTCGTGTCCAAACGTGAGATACACCGTGCGCGACGGACGCATACCCGCAGCAGCCATTGCTTCTACCGCTTCAAAGATCGCGAGCACAGTCACTTTGTCGTCGAGTGTGCCGCGACCCCACACGAAGCCGTCAGCAATAGCGCCGCCAAACGGCTCCTTCTCCCACTCGGCGCGGTTCTCCGTGGTCACGGGCACCACATCCATATGACCCATCAACACAACCGGGGCGAGCGTCGTGTCGGTGCCGCGCCACGTGTACAGCAACGACAACCCACCCACCACTTCGCGCGTCATCGCCGCGTGTGCGTTGGGAAAGGTCGTGGCGAGGAAGTTGTGGAATCCGCGGAACACAGCCGTGTCAATCGCTGCGCCGCTTTGATACGAGATGGTTTGAAACTGCACGGCCTGCGCGAGGCGCGCGGCGGCGGCATCCTTGTCCATCACCGTTTCCTGTGATGCCTCGGCTGCCGGCGCCGGCGCGGGCACCTGCAAGGTGCGCACAACCAAAACCGCAACGAGAATCACAAACACAGCGCCGAAGGCGAGCAGAATGCGCTTGAGCATAGTCATCCAATGAGGAGAAACGGAGGAACGTCGCCTCATATATACTTCAAGCAATGCGCCTTCTCAAATACTCCGCCGCCCTGATACTGATCTCTCGTGTCGTCGCGGCGCAGGCACCGTCGGAGATGGACCGAGCCCTGCTCACCGAAACGAACCTCGCGCGGACGAATCCCGCGGCGTACGCCGCGCATCTCGAGGCGCTGCTGCCGCTGTTTGATGGCGATGTGATTCGGCGTCCGGGCTCAAACATCGGCTTGCGTACAGACGAAGGGCCAACGGCTGTTCGCGAGGCCATCAATTTTCTGCGCCAGCAGCAACCACTGCCTCCGATGACATGGGCCGACGGAATGTGGCGCGCGGCGCGCGATCACGTCCTCGACCAAGGTCCGAGCGGCGCCACCGGGCACGCCGGACGTGACGGCTCAGATATGAGTCAGCGCATCAGCCGTTACGGCTCGTGGCTCACCACGGCCGCCGAGAACATTGACTACGGATCAGAGAGCGCACGGGACGTGCTCATCTCACTCATCGTGGACGACGGCGTTCCGTCGCGCGGACATCGCGCAAACATCTTCCACACTGCGCTGCGGGTCATGGGCGGCGCATGCGGTCCGCACGCGCGCTATCGCGAGATGTGTGTCATTGACTACGCCGGCGGATTTCAGCCAACCGTGCGCGCGAAGCCAGCCAAGCAGCCCTAGATGTCGAGATTCTTCGCGTAGCGTGCGCCGTAGTACATCCCTAAGCCGAAGCCGATCATGCTCAGGATGAACGAGGTCATGATTCCGTAGCTATCGCCGAGCCACCAACCGACAGTGCTGCCAATCGTGGTTGTCACAAAGATCACGAGCTTCTTCAT
>JAYUWY010000077.1:0-4220 GCA_043753285.1 Gemmatimonas sp.
GCGCGACTCAGGCCAGCAAAACTGCCCGACGAATTGCCCACGAGGCGCACCGAGTCGGTGCCGGGTGCGCGCGCTTCGTCGAGCATCTGTTGCAGATAGCGCTCGAGCTCCGGCGCGCCCCAATTGTACGTGAACCCAATCGCTGGATTGCGAACCTCCGCTTTGCACGACGCCACGCCCGCCATAAACATTCCGGCAAGCGCGAGTGCGCGAAGGCTCCGACCTGCGTTTTGCATCCCGCAACTTACTGGCTTTGGCGCGCCTGCGTTGCGGCCGCAACCCAGGCGCGCCAGTCCTACTCGTGCCGCAGCGCTTCGACGGGATCGAGCTTGGACGCGCGCGTCGCAGGCAGCATGCCGAACACCACGCCTGTCAGGGCAGCCCCGACAAGCGAAGCCACGATGGCACCGAGCGGAATGGACGCGGGAATCGACGAGTTGGCGCGAATCACCCACGCCAATAGGCCGCCGAGAATCAGGCCGATGAGGGCCCCCAGCGTGGTCAGCGTTGCCGCCTCCACGAGGAACTGCCACAGAATAGTGCCACGCGTCGCGCCGAGGGCTTTGCGCACGCCAATCTCCCGCGTGCGTTCCGTGACGGAGATCATCATGATCGCCACCACGCCCACGCCGCCGACGAGCAGGCCCACGGCCGACAAGCCAATGCCGACCATAAAGATTGCGCCGAACAGCGAGTCAAACGTCTCCATCATCTTGTCCTGCCCAACGAGGAAGAACGAATTCACCTGCGACGGGCGAAGGCCGCGCATGCCACGGAGCGTCGCCGTGACCGCGTCCATGGTGGCGTCGCGCGTCAGGCCCGGCGCGGGCTTCACCATCACCATCATACCGCGACGCCACACATCGAGCCGACGCCACGCCGTCATCATCGGCAGCACCATGCGCGGTGTGTCTGGTCCACGACCGTCGAGCGACTTCAAGAAGCCCGCCTTGGTGTGGTACACGCCAATCACCGTGAACCGCGTGCCGTTGAGATCAATCTCTTTGCCCACGGGGTCAGACTCGCCAAACAATTCCGTGGCGAGCTTGGCATTCACGAGCGTCACGAGCGCAGCGGCATCGTGCTCAGTCTCCGTGAACGTGCGCCCAGGATTGATGTCCGCTTGATCGGTGCGAATCCACTCCGAGCTCTGCGCATCGTAGCCGACGTTCTTCACAACTTGGTCGCGGTACGTCACCGTGCCCTGACCAAACAACCACGCCATCGCGCTCTCTACTTCCGGCAGCTGTTGCATCGCGCGCCATTCGGCGAGCGACACGCCAGGATTGCGACGCTCTGGACAGTCTTCCGTGGGATTGCATCCACTAAAACTCGGATTGCGACGGCGCACCTGAAACGTGGCGGCGCCAAACTCATCCATGTCCGACTGGAACGACTGGCGAATGCCGTGCACCGTCGCACCCATCGCCACGACGACGAACACGCCGACGGCGACACCAGAAATCGTGAGTGCTGCGCGCACTTTATTGGCCTTCAACGACTCGAGCGCCATGATGACGCCTTCGAGCGTCATGGCCAACCGATCCATAAAGCGCATCTGCTACTCCTGCCTGAGGGCAGCGATAGGATCGAGGCGGGCAGCGCGGCTCGCCGGATAAATACCGGCCACAATGCCGACGCCGGCGCCCACCACCAGCGCCACAACGAGCGACCACGGGGCGACGGACGCGGGCAACGGCGTGACCGCCGCAATCAGTTGCGACATGCCAATGCCCAACGCGGCACCGATGGCGGCGCCGACAACAGAGAGTGTGGCCGCTTCAATCAAGAACTGCGCAATGATGTCCTTGCGGCGCGCGCCCAAGGCTTTGCGCACGCCGATTTCCCGCGTGCGCTCAGAGACCGCGACCAGCATGATGTTCATAATCACCATCGCGCCCACAACGAGTCCGATGGCGGGCAGGGCAGTGCCAAATAGAATGAGCTTGCCCTTGAGCTCGTCAAAGAAGCTGAGTGCGGCGTCAGAGGTCTCAAGAGCAAAGTCATCTGCAGCGCCGGGGCCAAGCCCGCGGAATCCACGCAGCGCTTCTCTCGCAGCTTCCATGCCGTCGTTGAGCACTTCGCGATCGGGCGCTTGCACCGTCACACGGCCGATGTCGCCGCGCGGACGAATCGCGCGCGCCAGCGGTGAAGAAAACGGCGCAATGGCCATGCGATCCATCGAGAAGCCGAACACCGAGCCCTGCGCTTCAATCACGCCAATCACGTCGTAGAACTGCCCCGCGATGCGCAGTGTGCGACCAATCGGGTCGAGCCCCGGCCAATAGTACTCGGCCACTTCTACGCCGATGACGATGACCTTCGCGCCCGACGCAACATCCTGCGAATTGAACGCGCGGCCGTTGGTAATGCCGAAGCGCTTAATCTCGAAGTACGCGGCATCCGTGGCGATGGCCTGTACGTCGCGCGGACGTACGCCCGGCGTTAACGCCGGAACGAAGGTCTCATTGACGCGCGCCACACGGAACGCGGATCCCAGCGCCGCCTCCAGTACTTCGGCATCGGGCTGATACACGCGCGGGCGGCGCAGGTACTCGCGCCACTGATCGTCGTCTTCGTCCGGCGTGAAGTTGGGGAAGCGACGGAAGTCGAACGTGTTGATGCCGATGATCTTCGCGGCAAAATCGTTCTCGACGTAATCGCTCATGCCCTCGACGATGGACACGACGGCGATGAGGAACATCACGCCGATCATCACACCGACGAGCGTGAAGAAGCTCTTCAGTTTCTGCACGCGAATCTGCTGCAGGGCCAGCCGAACCGCTTCAATCAGCGGCATGCGTTACTCGTGTCGGAGGGCTTCGACGGGATCGAGCTTTGCGGCGCGAGCCGCAGGAATCATCCCGAACAGAACGCCAGTGACGGCGCTCGCGAGAAGCGCGGCAACCACCGCGCCCACGGGAATGCTGGCTTCAATGCTGGTGGTGCTCCGAATCAGGAACGACACCATCCAGCCCATGATGAGACCAATCACCGCACCGATACCCGTGAGCGTGACGGCCTCAATCAAGAACTGCCACAAAATTGTGGCGCGTGTCGCGCCCAACGCTTTGCGTACGCCAATCTCACGCGTGCGCTCGGTGACGGAGATCATCATGATCGCCACCACGCCCACGCCGCCGACAATCAAGCCGACGGCCGAGAGCGCAATCATCACGAGGAAGAACATGCCGAAGATCTTGTCGTACGTCTCCATCAGCTTGTCTTGCGTGATGATGGCGAAGTTTGACTCTTGGCTCGGACGCAAACCGCGCACGCCGCGCATCGTGGCCGTGACTTCATCCACCATCTGATCGCGCGAGACATCCGCACGCGGCTTCACGACAAGACCCATGTCGCTACGCCGCACGTTGAGGGCGCGCTGCAACGTGGTCACTGGCATCACGCCCTTGGGACGATCGCCGCCGGACAAGAAGCTGCCCGATTCCTTGTAGATGCCGATGACTTGGAACTGCACGCCGTTCACTGCAATCATTTTGTCGAGCGGATCACTGTCGCCAAACAAACGCTCGGCCATCGTCGTGTTCAGCACGATCACGCGCGCTGACGAACGGAACTCTTGCTCGGTGAACGCGCGGCCACCCGGCAACATCTCGGGTGCGCTCATCACGGTCCAATTGGACGTGTAGGCTTCAATCGGCGCAGCCGGGAGGAACTGGTCGCGATACTTAAACGCGCCGCTCCAATCCATGCGCACGCCAACACTCGCTGCGCTCTGCAGTTCCTGCAAGCGCTCCACTTCGTCCCACGAGATGGGCGGATTGCGCAACCATGCGCAGGTGTCTTCCGTGCCATCGCAGGCTTCAAACGTGATGGGATACCGCGTCACGAAGAACGTCGTCGGGCCGGTGGATTCAAAGTCCTTGGCCACGCTCGTATTGATGCCGTGCACCGCCGCCGAAATCACGACGACGACGAACACACCTACGGCAACACCAAGAATGGTGAGACCCGCGCGCACCTTGTTGCCGACGATGCTCTCGACGGCGATGCGCCCACCTTCAGTGATGTTATAAACTCGCGCGTGAAGACTCACGAGCTACTCCTGACGCAGAGCGACGACCGGATCCAACCGCGAGGCTCGGCTCGCCGGATACACACCCGAGATGATACCCACGCCCATGCCGACGCTCACGCCGACGACGATGCTCCACGGCGCCACCGCTGCCGGCAACGGCGTCAACGCCGCGATGGCTTGC
>JAYUWY010000078.1:0-2113 GCA_043753285.1 Gemmatimonas sp.
TTGCTTCGCGGGCACGAGCAACGCGCACTCACGGGAGCCACATGGCTCGCCATCGGCATGGCGGTGGTCGCATGGGTCGCACCCACACGCGCGGCCATCGTCGCGCTATGGGCCGGCGCCGTCGGTGATGCAGCTGCAGCGCTGGTAGGGCGCGCGGTCGCGCACGCACGCGATCGCGACGCGACGCAAAAGACTCCCTGGGGATCGCTCGCCGCGATGTTGAGCACGGCCGCCGGAGCGATTTGGCTGGTGCAAGCTCCAGTGTGGATGGCACTCACCATCGGTGCAGTGGCCGCCGCCGCGGAGTGGCCCATCCGTCCGCTCGACGACAATGTGCGCATCGTTGGCGCCGTCGCACTCGCCGCCGCGGTGCTCGGTCTGCGCTAGTTTTCCGGCATGAGCACACCTGGTCGTCCGCGGCTTTATCTCATTGATGGTTATGCGCTGATCTATCGCTCGTTCCACGCCCTGGGCGGTGGCACGCCCCTGCGCAATGCGCGCGGCGAGAACACTGGAATGGCGAAAGGCGTCAGTGAGTTTCTGCGGCGCCTCATTGAGAAGCACAAGCCGGAGTATATCGGCTGGGTCAATGACGCGGGCTCGTCGGGACGCGAAGAGTTGTTTGAAGCCTACAAGGCAAATCGCGTCGCGTTGCCCGAGGAAGAACAGCAAGACTTCGACACGGGCGTCGAGCGCGTGCATCAGCTCCTTGATGGCTACGGCATTCCTACGCTTGAGCTCGATGGATTCGAAGCCGACGACGTGATTGCCACGCTCGCACCGCAAGGCGTGGCGGCGAATCTCGAAGTGTGCATCGTCTCCGGCGACAAAGATCTGTTGCAACTCATTGAGACTGGCGTGTGGATTCTCAATCCGTGGCACGGACCGCCGGGACGCACGACCGAAAAGTGGTACGGCATGGAGAATGCGCACGAACGACTGGGCGTTCCTCCCGAGCGCATTGTGGACTATCTCGCACTCGTCGGTGACTCGGCCGACAACGTGCCCGGTGTACGCGGCATTGGTGACAAGGGCGCGCTCGCGCTCATTCAGCAGTGGGGCACCGTTGAGGAGATGCTGGCGCACGCCGCAGAAGTTGAGCCGACGCGCACCCGCAACGCGCTGATCAATCACGAAGCGGACGCGCGTCTGTCAAAGGAACTCGTCACACTCAAGCGCGACCTTCCGCTGACGCTCGATCTTTCTACACTCGTGCTCGATCCGCCCAACTGGGCGGCGTTGCGCGACCTCTTCGTGGAGCTCGACTTCAACACCGCCGCGCGCACGGCAGCAGTGAACGCGGAAGCTGCAGGCGCACCGCCTGGCGCCGCGCTTGAGAAGTCCGACGCAGAGGCGCTCGACACAGAAGTGCACATGCTTGCCGCGCGTGCTGCGCGCGCCACAGTGCCAGGCACGCCGGCGCCCGTGCCCACGGAGTATCGAGTGGCGGACACGCCAGAACTTGTTGCGCAGGTCATCGCCGAAGCGCGCGCAGCAGCGATTATCGCCGTCGACA
This sequence comes from Gemmatimonas sp., assembly GCA_043753285.1. Classification (GTDB taxonomy): domain Bacteria; phylum Gemmatimonadota; class Gemmatimonadetes; order Gemmatimonadales; family Gemmatimonadaceae; genus Pseudogemmatithrix. Next base: position 1,517 of record JAYUWY010000078.1, read on the forward strand.
CCGAGACCGTGCTCGATGTGGGCGCGCCGCCGATCATCACGCCGATGCGCGCGAATCTTGTCGCGATCTCCATCGGCACTGCACCGGGCAAGGCGTGGTACTTGCCTTTTGCACATCGCGCGCCGGGCTCGGCGCAGGGCGGTCTCGCCCTCGACGAGTCGCCGGCTCCTGCGAAATCGAAAGCGAGCGCCGCGCCGGCGTCCATCGCGGCACGCATGCTCGCCGAAGGGCCGCATCCCGTCGTGAATCTGCCACCAGTCGGTAGTGACGCCATGGCACCACTGCGTGCGCTACTCGAAGACACCCAAGTGAAGAAGACTGCGCACAATGCCAAGTACGACGCGCTCGTGTTGCGACGCGCGGGCATTACGCTCCGCGGGCTCGCGTTTGATTCGATGCTCGCGAGTTACGTGCTGGACCCCAGCCGCCGCTCGCACGGCATTGATGCGCTCGCCGTAGAGTTCCTCGGCATCGCGATGACGGGCTACGATGAACTCTGCGGCAAGGGCAAGCAACAGATGCCGTACGCCGAAGTGCCAATCGTTGCGGCGCGCGACTACTCATGCGCGGATTCTGACGTAGCACTACGCTTGCATC
>JAYUWY010000079.1:0-2113 GCA_043753285.1 Gemmatimonas sp.
GAGTTCGAGTTCTACGGCCGCCCCTGGGACAACCCCGCGATGTACGACTCGCTGTCGCCCATTCGCTATGTGCGCGAGGTGAAGACGCCGACGTTCATCCTTCAGTCTGAAGAAGATCACCGCACGCCAATGACGGACGCCGAGCAGTGGTATGCGGCGCTCATTCGTCAGGGCGTGCCGGTCGAATTCGTTCGTTATCCGCGCTCCACGCACGACCTCTCCCGCACGGGTGAGCCCTGGCTCTTGGTCGACCGCCTCGGCCGCCTTCGTGACTGGTTTGGCTACTGGCTGGTAGAAAAGAAGTAGCCACGGGGCGTTTTCTGTGTAATGTTGTCCCCGTTGGTATTCTGAGAAACTCTGTCAGTACCACTTTCACCCGAACTCCCTCCGCATGTCAGAACACAAGGAAGAGTGGGGCAGTAAACTCGGCGTTATCCTTGCCGTCGCAGGATCCGCCGTAGGCCTCGGAAACTTCCTCCGCTTTCCCGGCCAGGCAGCCGAGAATGGTGGCGGCGCGTTTCTTATTCCGTATTTCTGCGCACTCTTCCTCCTCGGCATCCCGATTGGTTGGGCTGAGTGGACGATGGGTCGGTACGGCGGCAAGAAGGGACTGCACGGCGCACCGATGGTGATGGGTGCCATCGGCAAGGGCCGCCTCGCGCGCTACCTCGGCGTGTTCGGTGTGCTCATCCCGCTCGGCGTCTCGACGTACTACGTGTTCATCGAGACGTGGACGTTTGCGTACTTCCTCAAGTATCTCGCTGGTGGCATTGGAATTGATGCCACCGCGACGATTGCTGAGCAGACGGCGCAGTCCGGTTCGTTCTATTCGTTGATCACGGGTGTTGATGGCGACGGTTTGTTGTTCACCGGCGACTCCAAGTTCACGGTAATCAGCTGGATTGCGGTGTTCGCAATCAACATCTACTTCGTGTTCCGCGGACTGTCGAAGGGCATCGAGAAGTTTGTGTCGTACGCGATGCCAGTGATGGCCGTGTGCGCACTCATCGTGCTCATCCGCGTGCTCACGCTCGGCACGCCCAATCCAGACCTGCCAGAGCAGAACGTGGTGAACGGTTTGGGTTACATGTGGAATCCAGACTTCTCCGCGCTCGGCAACTTCAAGACGTGGCTGGCCGCAGCGGGTCAGATCTTCTTCTCGTTGTCAGTCGGCTTCGGCGTGATCATCAATTACGCCTCGTACATGAAGGGCAAGGACGATGTGGCGCTCTCGGGCCTCACGGCGTCTGCGACCAACGAACTCTTTGAAGTCGGCTTCGGCGGTATGATCACGCTGACCGCCGCGTTCGTGTTCCTCGGCTTGAGCGGCACTGCAGGCGCAGTGGCCACCGGTTCGTTCGGCCTCGGCTTCAACACGCTGCCGGTTGTGTTCGCACAGATGGGCGGCTTCCAGAACGTGATTGGCGCGCTCTGGTTCTTCATGCTGTTTCTCGCCGCCATCACCAGCTCGCTCTCGATGTATGCGCCAGCCGTTGCGCATCTGAAGGAAGCGACCAACTGGTCGCACGGTAAATCGACGACGGTGATCGCCGCGATTGGTACCGTCGGTGCGGTTCTTACGCTGTGGTACACCGCGGGCGGCTCGTTCTGGAGCACGGTGGACTTCTGGGTGGGCACGTACTTCATCTTCGTGCTGGCGATGGTGCAGATCATCTACTTCGGCTGGGTCTTCGGCATTGACCGCGGCTGGAAGGAACTGCATCAGGGCGCATCGATTCAGGTGCCTGGCATCTTCAAGTTCATCATGAAGTATGTGGCGCCTGCGTACTTGATCATTGTGTTCGTCGGCTTCACGGTGCAGAGCCTTGGTGCTGAGCTCACGAAGTCGTGGGCATCGCCGGGCGCGCGTGCCGGCATGTTCACGATTGCTGGCATTCTGATCTACCTCGTGGTCGTCACTTGGCACGGCGAGAAGCGTCTTCGCGCGGCCGGTGTAGACATCGATGACAACAACCCTGCGGACTAAGGAGAATTGAGATGACTACCCTGGGTTGGATCTTTATGACGTTTTCGCTCGTGATGGTGTGGGGCGGAACGTTCTGGTGCTTCAAGAAGGTTTTGGAGACGCCGGCAGACGAGAAGGCGCCGCCGG
>JAYUWY010000080.1:0-4206 GCA_043753285.1 Gemmatimonas sp.
GAAGTCTCGTTGCGCATACGCGGCATCGATGACGATGTCGCGCCGCGGGTTTTGTCGTTATCTGTGGCGCGCGACGCGCTGTGGAGCAGCGGACACACGATTGATCTGCGTCCGCTCGGCCTCACGCCGGGCGATGCGATTGAAGTGACGCTGCTCGCGCGCGACGCAGCACCCGGTGCGCGCACGAGTGCTTCGGCGCCGTTAGTCATTCGCATTCCTACTGCAAGCGAAGCCCGCGCCGCCGCTGACGAAGCCGCGAATGCCGCAGTGGCTGCCGCCGATGCTGCGGCCAAGGCACAGTCCGAACTCGCGGAACGCACGGCGCTCGAAGCGCGCTCGCGCGGCGAGCGCACGGATGCTGCTGCGCGCTCAGATTCGCTCGCACGCAATCAACAGCAATCACAGCAGGGGCGGGCACCCGCAAATCAGCCGACGCCCAACGCGCCGCGCGAACAGCTCGGCTACGAAGGCGCAGAGCGCGCTCGAGAGATTGGCGAGGAACAGAAGCAGTTGCGCGAGCAGGTTGAGAATCTCGAAGCAGCCGCCAAGGAACTCGAAGATCGTCTGCGCCAAGCCGGCGCGCTCGATTCCAGCTTGCAGAAGCAGTTGCAAGAAGCGCAGCGTCTCATGCGCGAAGCGATGACGCCGGAGATGCTCGCGGCGATGCAGAACTTGGAGTCGGCCGCGCAGCAGCTTGACGGCGCGCGCACGCGCCAGTCGCTGCAGGAGCTCTCGCAGCAACAGCAGCGCATGCGCGATCAGTTGGAGCGCAGCGCCGAGATGCTGCGTCGTGCCGCGCTTGAGGGGCAGATGCAAACGTTGGCTGACCGCGGGCAGGAGCTCGCGGACCAGCAGCGTGCGGCATCGGATAGCTCGCAGGGCGCACCACAGCGTCGCGATCAAGCCGAGCAAATGGAGCAGCGCGCGCGCGACCTCTCGCAAGCCGCGCAGCAGCTCTCGCAGCGGTTGGAGCAAGCGAACGCGAAGCCCGGCGCCGAAGCGACGGCTGATGCTGCGCGCGCCGCGCAACAAGCTGCCGACGCGATGGCGCAGTCGCAACAGAACCCGCAGGCCTCGCAGCAGGCTGCGCAGTCTCTTGAGCAAGCAGCGCAGTCGCTCTCCGGTGCGCGTGAACGGCAAGTGAGTGAGTGGAAGTCCGAGCTCACTGACGCGCTCGATCGCTCAGTGCAAGAGATGATGCAGTTGGCCAACGAGCAGGATCAGTTGGCGCGCGAGGCACGTCAGGACAACAACTCGCCGGGACTCCGCGGTGGACAGTCGGCGCTGCAGCAGGGTGTGCAGTCGGCACAGGAGCGACTCTCCGACGAAGCCCGACGTTCAGCGTTGGTCTCGCAGCGCTCGCAGGAATTGATGGAGCGCGCACGGCAGCGGTCAGCACAAGCGGCGCGCGAAGCGGCGGAAGGACGCCAAGGCCAGACTGAGCAAGCGATGCGCGAGTCGGCCGATGCGTTGCGTCAGGCGGCCGCGCAATTGACGCGCGATCGTGAGCGCGCCGAGAGCAGTTCGTCGGCGACGGGCATCGCGGAGATGCTGCAGCAGATGCAAGACCTCGCGCGGCAACAGGGCGGGCTCAATGCACAGATGCAGTCCATCATGCCGGGCGCGCAGCAACAGCAGGGCGAGAACGGCAACGACGCGGCGCGCGCGCAGGCGAGGCAGCTGGCACGCTCGCAGCGCGAAGTGGCGCGGCAGTTGGATGATATCAGCGACGCTGATCCGTCGGGGAAGGCGCAGGATTTGGCGCGCGAAGCGCGTGCGCTCGCTGCAGCGCTGGATCAGGGCGCAGTAGATCCCACGACGAAGTCGCGGCAGGAACAGTTGCTGCGTCGTATGCTCGATGCGGGCCGTTCGTTGGAGACAGATCAGCGCGACGAGAGTCAGCGCCGCGAGGCGCGTGCGTCGCGCACGGATGCGCGCGTCACGCCGCCGGCGGGCGCGAGCGGCGCGTCAGGCGAACGCTACCGCGTGCCCACGTGGGACGAACTCCGCGGCTTGAGCGCGGATGATCGTCGTCTCGTGATTGAATACTTCCGTCGCCTGAACGCGGAGGCGCGCCCGTGAAGCGCGTTGCGTTGATGCTCGCGTTCATCGTGCCTTGTGCGGTGAGCGCGCAGGTGCGCCAGCTGGGCAACCCAACTGCACCGCTGATTGCGCGCGCGATTGATCACGAGAACGCCGCGCGCTACGACCAAGCGCGTCTGGCGTGGTTGGAGGTGCTCAATGCTGGGGCAGTGGTTCCCGGCGTGTTGGGCTTGGAGCGTGTGTATTCCATGACGGGTGACGAGTCGTTGCTCGTCCCACTGTTGGACTCGCTCATTCAGCTCACGCCAATAGACGCACAGTTGCGCGGCGCTCAGCTGCGCACGCTCGTCGTGATTGGTCGCGAAACCGCTGCCGACTCGGCGTTCCGTGCGTGGCGCGATCTGCGGCCCGATGACGTCGCACCGTACCGAGACTACGCGCGCATTCTGTTGTACAACAACCGCGCCGCTGGTGCGGATTCAGTGTTGCAACAGGCCACAGCCGCGCTCGGCGGCACGCGCGAGTTGCTGCTCGAAGCGGCGCAGATGCGCGCTGCTTTGAACCGGTGGCGCGAAGCCGGTGAAGCATGGCGCGAGACGATGCGGGATCAAGCCTACTACGAGCAAGCGGCCGTGTTCTCGCTGTCGCCAGCGCCCGCTGACCGCCGCGATGAGATTCGTACGGCATTGCGATCAGAATCTCCACCAATGGGAGCGAGCCACGCGTTGGCGCTGCTCGAGCTAGGCTGGGGTTCTCCGCTCGCAGGCTGGCAGGTGCTGAAGGATTTGGCGGCCAGCGACACGTCTGTGTACGTGTGGAGTCAGTTCGCCGAGGAGGCGGAGCGAAATCAGGCGTGGTCCGCTGCGCGTGATGCGCTGGTGGCGATGCATCGCGCCAAGCCGACGTACACGGTAGCTGAGCGCGCCGCCGTGGCATCGTTGCGTGCCAATGATCCGACGACCGCACTCGCGATGGCACGCGCTGCACGCGCTCCGGGTGAATCGGCACGCTACGAGCTGGTGGCAATTGAGCTCGAAGCACTCGCACGGCTGGGACGCGGCGCCGAGGCGGAGCGCGTACTCGCCGAAGTGACGCCGCAACTTGGCAACCGTGCGCGCAGTTTTGCGCGCACGATTGCTTGGGCGTGGATTCGCGGCGGCGACGTAGAACGTGCTCGCGCGGCACTTGTCGATGCGCCGCTCGACGCGGACGACGCCGTGGGCGGTTGGCTCGCGCTGTTTGAAGGTGATCTCGTCACTGCGCGTCGCTCGCTGCGTTTTGGTGATGTGGCCTCGCCAGAGTCGGTGCGTGCGCTGGCATTGCTCACGCGCACGCGCGCCACGCGCTCTGCGACTATTGGTGCGGCCTTCTTGGCGATTGCCCGCGCGGACTCTTCCGCAGCTGTCGCGCAGTTTGTGCGTGCAGCCGACGAACTGAGCGATGCAGCACCCTTGCTCGTGGCGATGGCTGCGCGACTCGAGACATCTCGCGGCGCAGACGTGCGAGCGCTGCCTCTGTGGACACGCGTGGCCGAGTCGTACGCGGAAGCCCCAGAGGCTGCCGAAGCGCGGTTGGAGTGGGGAAGACTTCTCAAGCGTCGCGGCGATGCTCGCGGTGCGCGTTCACAATTCGAAACACTGATTCTGACTTATCCGACGAGTGCGCTCGTGCCGCAGGCGCGTCGCGAGCTGGATGCATTGCCGCCCGTGCGCGCGGAGACGCTGTGATGCGGCGCCTGCTATTTCTGCTCGCGCTCTGTGTTGGTCCTCTCAAAGCGCAGCATCTGTTGATTCCCATGGATGACGCGCAGACCAATCATCTGAAGGCCTACGGCCTCGCATTTGGTGCGCTCACCGAAGGCGTACGCTCAGAGTGGTTGCTCAACTTTCGAGGCGGCAGCTTCTTGGTGCCTGACCTTCCGGGCATCCGTCGCTCAGCGCTGTTGTCTGGCGTGAGCTTCGATGCGTTGGACGATACGCGCGTTACACAGATTCGCCGCGAAATCGCCGATGGCAACATGGACGCCGTGCCGCTCGACAAGGCGCCGCGCATCGCCGTGTACTCACCGCCGCAGTCCATGCCGTGGGACGACGCGGTCACGCTGGCGCTGACGTATGCCGGTATTCCGTACACGAACATCTGGGACGAGGACGTACTCTCCAC
>JAYUWY010000081.1:0-2103 GCA_043753285.1 Gemmatimonas sp.
CCTGTAGATTAGGGGAATGGCTTCGCCGATGCACGAGGTAGATGTGTGTGTGATTGGTGGCGGACACGCCGGCGCGGAGGCCGCGATGGCGTCCGCGCGTCGTGGCGCGCGCACTGTATTGCTCACGACCTCGCTTGAGACCATCGGCCAACTCTCGTGCAATCCGGCGATGGGCGGCATCGCGAAGGGCACCGTCATCCGTGAGATCGACGCCCTCGGCGGAGTGATGGGTCGCGCCACCGACCTCGCGACGCTGCAGTTTCGCATGCTCAATCTGAGCAGAGGTCCCGCCGTCTGGGCACCGCGCGCGCAGGCAGATCGCGGACTCTACCGACGGGCGGTGCGTTCGTTGCTCGAGGCGCAGGCAAACATCATTCCGGTGCAGGGGAGCGCATCGCGATTGCTCGTCGGTGCCGACGGATGCGTCGCGGGCGTTGAGACGTCCGATGGACGTCGCATCGCGGCGCGCGCCGTCGTGATCACTACCGGCACGTTTTTGCGCGGACGCATTCACATCGGCACCGCGCTGTCTGTCAGTGGCGGGCGGGCCGGCGAAGCGGCCACGGTCGAACTCGCGGAACAGTTCGCGGACTTCGGCCTCACCACCGGGCGATTCAAAACCGGCACGCCCCCACGTGTTGATGGTCGCTCGCTTGACCTGCACTTGCTCGAACCGCAGTTGAGCGAAATCGAAACGTTCGACTACTCCTGGTCCGCATTTTGGAATACGCCGCGTCGTGTTGGCGAGCGCACGCGGCATCCCGAACAACTCCCCTGCTACATCACGTACGTCGAAGCGAAGTCCAAAGCCATCGTGCAACAGCGCATCAACGAGAGCGCGATGTACGGCGGCGCGATTGGCGCGCGTGGCCCGCGGTACTGCCCGAGCATCGAAGACAAGATCGTGCGTTTTCCGCAGGCCGAGCGGCACCAGTTGTTCTTGGAGCCCGAAGGTCTCGACACGCACGAGATGTACGTGAACGGGCTCTCGACGTCATTGCCCGTAGATGCACAGCTTGAGCTGCTGCACTCCGTGCCGGGAATGTCGCGCGCGGTGATGACGCGACCTGGCTACGCCATTGAGTACGACTACGTCCCACCGACGCAGTTGCATCCGACGCTCGAGACCCGTGCGCTTGAGGGGCTATTTCTCGCGGGGCAGATCAACGGAACGACTGGCTACGAAGAGGCGGGCGGGCAGGGTGTTGTGGCGGGCTTGAACGCCGCAGCGCGCGCGTGTTCTTTGGATCCCGTGACCTTCGGCCGTGAGTCGTCCTACCTCGGCGTCATGATCGACGATCTCGTCACGCGCGGCGTGGACGAACCGTACCGACTGTTCACGTCGCGCTCAGAATTTCGCCTCACTGTGCGCCAGGACAATGCTGTGCCGCGTCTCTACCCGCTGGCGCACCAGTTGAACTTGCTAACCGGCGCTGAGCAAACACTCGCCGAACGCCGATTGGCTGACGAGGACGCGGCGTACGAGCTCGCAGAACGCACGAGCCTCGTTCCCGCGGCAGCGGCAGCCGTGTTGCGCGCAAGCGGTGAACGCGAGCTCGCCCATGCCGTGCCGCTCGTCGAAGTTGCACGGCGACCAAAAGTAGCACTTCGACACTTATTTGCGGCGGCGGGCGTCGGCGAGCATCTCTTGCCCGACGCCGTGACGACGGCCGATCTCGAGCTGAAGTACGCTGGCTATCTGGCCCGCGAGCGTAGCGCCGCGGCGCGGATGCGACGCATGGCGAAGACGCTGTTGCCTGCGGACATCGCCTACGAGTCGCTGAACTCTGTGAGCGCGGAGGCGAAACAGAAGCTTCGTGCACGTCAGCCCGCAACCGTGGCCGAAGCGGCGAGCATTCCGGGTGTGACCGCCGCTGACCTGCAGAACCTGCTCTTTGAACTGGGGCGTTGGTGACGCGTATTCTCGCGGTGCTCCTTGTGCTGATGTCGCTGCTGCCGGTAGCGAACTGGATACCGGGCGGCGAAGTGGACGAGAGCTATCTCTCGCGATTGGGCGATTGGGGATTGGGTGCCGCGCTCTGTGTGTCCGTCGGCGGACTCTTCGCGTTTCTGTATCGCCGACGTGCCGTCGTTGCCGTCAGT
>JAYUWY010000082.1:0-4190 GCA_043753285.1 Gemmatimonas sp.
CGTGGCATTGGATCTGACGGTAGACGTGAGACGTGAGACTGGAGAGAACGACTCTCACGTCTCACGTCTCAAGTCTCAAGTCTCGACGGTCACGTCTCAAGTCCGTCGCCGCATCATTGTCTGGACCACGACCCCGTGGACGCTTGTAAGCAACGTTGCGCTCGCCGTTCACCCCGAGCTCACGTACGTCGAGTTGCGCAAGAAGAACGTCTCTGACTGGACGATCATTCTCGCGGAAGCGCGTGCTGGTGCGGTGCTCGGCACTGATTATCGCGAGCGTTGGGATGAGATCGCGCTCTTGAAGGGCGCGGATCTTGTTGGGCAGTCGTACAAGCGACCGCTCGATTGGGTGGAGTATCCCGAAGAAGGCAAGCATCAGATCATCGTTGGCGAGGAGTTTGTCTCGGCGGACGATGGGTCTGGTGTCGTGCACATGGCGCCGGCATTTGGCGCGGATGACTACGCGTCGGGCAAGCGCAACGGACTCGCGTTTGTGAATCCGGTGAATGCGCGTGGCGAGTTCCCGGCGGAGATGCCGTTGGTGGGCGGACTGTTTGTGAAGAAGGCCGACGCGCTGATCATCGAAGAGCTTGAGCGTCGCGACCAGTTGTGGAAGTCGCAGAAGTTTGTGCACTCGTATCCGCATTGCTGGCGCTGCGGCACACCGCTCTTGTACTACGCGCGCGGCAGCTGGTTTGTGCGCACGACGGCGTACAAGGACGAGATGATGGCGCGCAACGACGCCGTGAACTGGAATCCGCCCGAAGTCGGCGCGGGTCGTTTTGGGTCGTGGCTGGAGAACAACATCGATTGGGCGATTTCGCGCGATCGGTATTGGGGCACGCCGCTGCCGGTGTGGGTGAACGACGAAGACTCCACCGAAATCGAAGTGCTCGGCTCCTACGCCGAACTCGCGACGAAGACCGGTAAGCCGTTGCCTGCAGATTTCGATCCGCACAAGCCGCACATCGATCAGTACACGTGGCCCGCGCCGAGTGGAAAGGGCACGATGCGCCGCGTGAACGAGGTAATCGATACGTGGTTTGATTCGGGTTCAATGCCGTTCGCGCAGTGGGGCTATCCACATACGGCGGGCAGCGCCGAGAAGGTCGCGCGCTATTTCCCAGCGGATTTTATTGCGGAAGGTGTGGATCAGACGCGGGGATGGTTTTACTCGCTGCTAGCTGTGGCCACGGGGCTGGGTGAGGCACTACCCGGAAACGTTGACGGAAGACTTAAGAGGGAAGGTACCAGCCACGACAGTGGCGCTAGCGCTGCTGCCGCAGAGCGCAATCCTTCCGTCTTAAATCTTCCGTCCCAAGGCAGTCTCCTAAATCTTCCGTCCAAGGCTTCCCCATACAGGGCCGTGGTTGTCAACGACTTGGTTCTCGACGCCAACGGCCAAAAGATGTCCAAGTCCAAGGGCAACACCGTCGAGCCGCGCGCTGTGATGGCGCGTCATGGTGCCGACGCGGTGCGCTTGTTCTTGATGTCTTCGTCGCAGGTGTGGGTGCCGCGTCGGTTTGACGAATCGGTGATTCGTGAGACGGCGGGACGCTTCTTGGTGACGCTGCGCAATGTGTACTCAGGAATTTTTGCGCAGTACGCAAACTTTGGATGGTCGCCGTCTGCGGCGGATCCGGCGGTGGCGGCGCGTCCAGTGTTGGATCGCTGGGTGTTGTCGCGTCTCGCATCGGTGGAAGCCGAGGTTGATGCGGCGCTGATGCGCTTTGATGCAACCGCTGCGTCGCGGTTGCTCATGGAGTTTGTGAGCGAAGACGTGGCCAACTGGTATGTGCGTTTGTCGCGCTCGCGGTTCTACGACGTGACGAGTGCGGACAATCGCGCGGCGTTTGCGACGTTGCACGAGGTGCTCACGGTGGTGTCGCGCTTGCTGGCGCCGTTCGCGCCGTTTGTGTCCGACTGGATGCACAACGAGCTGACGGGTACGTCGGTGCACTTGGCGGATTTCCGCCGTAAGGATGCAGCCGACGCTGATTTGTTGACGCGTGACTCGTCGCTCGAGCGCGCCATGAACGCGGCGCGCACGTTGGCGACACTCGGACGTTCGGCGCGCGAGACGGCGGGCATCAAAGTGCGGCAACCGTTGGGTTCGCTCACGTGCGTGGCACCGGGCGTGGACGCGGCGTGGCACGCGATGATTGCGCCGCTCGTTGCAGCGGAGCTCAACATCAAGCAGGTGACGTTCGCCGATTCCGCAGCCAACTGGGTGCGTCTCGAAGGCAAGGTCAACTTTCCGGTACTCGGTAAGATTGTGGGCCCCGCAATGAAGGCGACGAAGCCGGTGGTGGAAGCCCTCGATCAAACCGCGCTGCGCACAATTGAGAGTGGCGGCACCGTGACGGTGACCGTGGACGGCCACGGCGCGCTGGAGTTGGATGCCTCGCGCGTGGCCATCACCGCGACGGCGTCGACGTCGCTCGTCGTACAGCAAGGTGAAGGCATGTCGGTGGCGTTGGATCCGGCGTTGACGCCGGAACTGCGCGCTGAGGGTATGGCGCGTGAAGTTGTGAGCCGCGTGCAGCGCCTCCGGAAGGAGAGCGGGCTCGCGGTGAGTGATCGGATTCGGCTCGCGATTGCGGCGCCGAGTGAAGTGCAGGATGCGCTCCGCGTGCACGCTGCGTGGATCGCGAGTGAAGTGCTGGCCCGAGAATGCATCATCGCCGATGCACTCCCGATCCCCGCGTGGCCCGCGACTGCCGAAGTGGAACTCGACGGTCCCGTGGCCCATATCGCCCTTTCCAAGGACAGTTGATCATGGCGACCCCGTCTCCCAGCTCCGAGAAGAAGTTCAAGCCGTTTCCGAAGAAGCAGATTGCGTACTTCGAGAAGCGGCTGCTCGAGGAACGCAGGCGCGTCCTCAAGGAACTCGGGCACTATGACGAGACCTTCGGCAACACGCCGCAGGGCGCCGACGGCGACCTGAGCGCGTACTCGTTTCACATGGCCGATCAGGGCACCGATGCGATGGAGCGCGAAAAGGCGTTCTTGTTCGCGTCCAAGGAAGGTCGGTTCCTGTGGCACGTCGACCAGGCGCTGCGCCGCTTGTACCGCACGCCGGATGAGTTCGGCAAGTGCCATCAGTGCGGTGGCGAAGTGGGCTACGATCGCCTCGACGCACTGCCGCACGCGCGGTATTGCATCGACTGCAAGCAGCGTGAGGAAGATGGAAAGAAGTGAGCCAGGGGGCTTTTCGCCCCGCGCGATCGGGGGCGTCGTCGGCGGCATCGTGCTCGCCGATGCGTTCACCAAGTTGGTGGCGGTGGATCGGCTCATGCCGGTGCACACGCCGCACGCTGTGCTCGGCGACTGGCTGCGCTGGACGTTGGTCTACAACCCCGGCGCCGCGTTTGGCTTTCACTTGGGACCGTACTCGCGATGGATTTTCATCGGCCTCACGTTCCTCGCGCTCGGCGTGCTGTGGTCGATGTATCGCACGAGTGAGCCGCACGCGCGCATGAAAGTGGTCGCGCTGGCGAGCATTGCCGGCGGCGCGATTGGGAATCTTGTGGATCGTGTGCGTTCGTCGCGCGGCGTCGTGGATTTCATCGACGTCGGTGTGGGCGCATGGCGTTGGCCGACGTTTAATATCGCCGACATTGCGGTGAGCTGTGGCGCAGTGGTATTGGCAATTGTGTTGTGGCGCGAAGACGCAGAACTCGCGCGTATGCAGAAGGCCGCGGCGGCCGTGCCCGCCAGTCTCGATACACAGAGTTGATCATGACGGAGCCGCTGGGTCCCGGGCGGCACGAGTTTGCGCTCGCCGACGAAGATGTGGGCGAGCGTTTGGATCTCGTCATCGCGCGACGAACGGGTGGTTCACGCACGCAGGCGGCGACGCACATCGCCACTGGGCGCGCGACGGTGAACGGCGTCGTGCAGCGCGCGAGTTTTCGTCCCGAAGGTGGCGAAGTGCTCGTCGTCGAGATTCCCGCGCCCGTGGGTCGCACCATTGCCGCGGAGAACATCGACATCCGCGTGGTGTTTGAAGACGCCGACATCGTGGTCGTCGACAAACCCGGCGGCATGGTGGTGCATCCGGCGCCCGGCAATTGGACCGGCACGCTGGTCAACGCGTTGATGGGGCGCGGACAGGGACTCGCCGAAGGCGGCGGCCCAGAGCGCGCGGGCCTCGTGCACCGGTTGGACAAAGAAACGAGTGGCCTGCT
>JAYUWY010000083.1:0-2096 GCA_043753285.1 Gemmatimonas sp.
GTTGCGCCAGCGCGCGGCACCGAGCGAACTCGGGTCACTGCGCAGTGTGGGATTGCGACGCGCGCTACGCATCACGTCTCCAGCAAACGACCACTTCCCACCCATGCCGCGGTCGCGAAACTCCTGCGCAATCGCCGAGTCAATCGCGGCCTTGAGCGCGTTGCCGTCGGCACTCGTGCTCCAACCAGTCGTGTCGGCGCGCCAAAACTGCACCGGCGTGATCGCCACGCGCTCAGCGGCGAAGCTTCCCAACGTGCGTTCGGCCGGCGGCGCATTCTGCGCCCCAGCGAGGGCCGTGTGCAGGAGAACCGCGAGGGCGAGAAGTGGGCGCATAGCCCAAATCTAACGGAATGAACACAGCCCTCCCACTCCCAGACCCTTCCCCGCGAGGGAGGAAATCCGGTAGGATTGGCGGACAACGCGACACGTACGGGCTCGTCCCTCTCTTCCGACCCCGATGCCCCGCTGGCTCTCTGCCCTCATCTGGGCCGCCGTTTCTGTCACCGGCGCGGCCGCCTTCGCCTACCTCGGCTTGCGCCGCGGCGAGTCGATTTCTGCTGCGTGGTTGCTCACCGCCGCGGTCTGCACGTACGCCGTGGGCTACCGATTCTACTCGAAGATCATCGCCGCCAAGATCTTTGCGCTCGACGCCACACGCGCGACGCCGGCCGAGCGTTTAGCTGATGGGCGCGACTACGTGCCGACGAATCGATGGATTGTGTTTGGCCATCACTTCGCAGCGATTTCTGGCCCCGGCCCGCTCGTGGGTCCCACGCTCGCGGCACAATTTGGCTATTTGCCCGGCGCGCTGTGGATCATCGTCGGTGTAGCGGTTGGTGGCGCGGTACAGGACTTCGTGATTCTCTGCGCCTCGTTGCGGCGCGACGGCAAGTCGCTGGGTCAGATGGCGAAGGAAGAGATTGGTCCCATCGCCGGCTACACCGCGCTCGTCGCGGTGATGGGCATCATGATTATTCTGATTTCCGTGCTCGCGCTCGTCGTGGTGAACGCGCTGCGCGACTCCGCATGGGCCACGGTGACGGTGGGCCTGACGATTCCCATCGCGATGCTGATGGGCGTGTACATGCGATTCATTCGTCCCGGCGCGGTACTTGAGACCAGCGTGATTGGTCTCGTGCTGCTCGCACTCTCGCTCTATGCCGGACGTTGGGCCGCAGAGCACGCGGTGCTCGGTCCGATGTTCACACTCAATGCGACAACGCTCGCGTGGGCCGTGATGGTGTACGGCTTCGCCGCGTCGGTGATTCCGGTGTGGCTCTTGCTCGCGCCGCGCGACTATTTGTCGGCGTTTGTAAAGATTGGCGTGGTACTCGCGCTCGCGGTGGGAATCATCGTAGTGATGCCGCCGCTGCAGATGCCAGCGGTCACACAATTCATTGATGGCAGCGGCCCAGTATTCGCGGGCAAGCTATTCCCGTTTGTGTTCATCACGATTGCGTGCGGCGCCATCTCTGGCTTTCACGCGTTGATTGCGAGCGGCACAACGCCGAAGATGCTCGAGAACGAAGCGGATGCACGCATGGTGGGCTACGGCGGCATGCTCACCGAGTCGCTGGTGGCCGTGATGGCACTCATTGCCGCCTGCGTGCTCACGCCCGGAGTGTACTTCGCAATTAACGCTCCGGCGGGAATCATCGGGACGACGGCAGAGAGCGCCGCACAGGTGATCGCCACGTGGGGCTTTGTCCTCAATCCCGAAGACCTCACCGCGCTCGCTGCGCAGGTGGAAGAGTCTTCCCTGCTCTCGCGCACCGGCGGCGCACCATCACTCGCCGTCGGTATGGCCAAGATCTTCGCCGACGTACTCGGCGGCGACACCGCGATGGCGATGTGGTATCACTTCGCGCTGATGTTCGAGGCGCTGTTCATTCTCACGACTGTTGACGCGGGCACACGCGTGGGTCGGTTTATGCTGCAAGACTTGGGCAAGCACATCTGGGAACCGTTCGGTCGCGTGTCGTGGTATCCGGCCGTGGTGCTCGCCTCGCTGATGGTGTGCGGAATGTGGGGGTGGTTCTTGTATCAAGGCGTGACCGACCCACTCGGCGGCATCAACTCGCTCTGGCCGCTGTTTG
>JAYUWY010000084.1:0-4177 GCA_043753285.1 Gemmatimonas sp.
ACGTCTCACGTCTCACGTCTCACGTCTCACGTCTCACGTCTCACGTCTCACGTCTCACGTCTCACGTCTCACGTCTGAAACTGTCCTGCATGTAGGCGCTCGGAGCCTTAGATTCCCCGATAGCCTGAATGGAGCGACGCTCCATTCAGTGGCTCCGGCTGAACTTCCCACGGACTCCACATGTCCTCCAAAAACAGCTTCAACGCCCGCGCCACGCTGACCGTCGACGGTCAGTCCTACATCTATTACCGTCTCGACTCCGTCGCGAGCGTACCGGGCGCGGTGAAGACCCTGCCCTTTTCGCTGCGCATTCTCCTTGAGAACCTGCTGCGCAATGAGGATGGTGGCTTCGTCAAGAAGGCCGACATCGAGTCGATGGCCACGTGGAATGTGAAGGCCACGGAAGACAAAGAAATCGCGTTCCGCACGGCGCGCGTGTTGTTGCAAGACTTTACTGGCGTGCCCTGCGTTGTGGACCTCGCGGCGATGCGCGATGCGATCGCCAAGCTCGGCGGCGATCCGAAGAAGATCAATCCGCTGCAGCCGGTGGATCTCGTCATTGACCACTCGGTGCAGGTGGATGAGTACGGCGTCGAAGCCGCAGAGCTCATCAACACCAAATTCGAGTACGAGCGCAATGGTGAGCGCTACCAGTTCCTGCGTTGGGGCGGGACTGCGCTGCAGAACTTCCGCGTCGTGCCACCGGGCACGGGCATTTGCCATCAGGTGAATCTCGAGTACTTGGGCCAAGTCGCGTTTGTGGGCGATGAAGATGGTGAGAAGGCCGTGTACTGCGATTCGCTCGTAGGCACGGACTCGCACACCACGATGATCAACGGACTCGGCGTGCTCGGCTGGGGCGTGGGCGGCATTGAAGCAGAAGCCGCGATGCTCGGTCAGCCGGTGTCGATGCTGATTCCCGAAGTCATTGGCTTCAAGCTCACGGGCAAGTTGCCGTTGGGCGCGACGGCAACGGACCTCGTGCTTACGTGCACGGAGATGCTTCGCAAGAAGAAAGTCGTCGGCAAGTTTGTTGAGTACTTCGGCAACGGACTTTCTACGTTGTCGCTCGCGGACCGCGCAACGATTGCGAACATGGCGCCCGAGTACGGCGCGACGATGGGCTTCTTCCCCGTGGACGCGGAAACGCTGAAGTATCTGCGTTTGTCTGGCCGCAGCGAACATCAGGTGAAGCTCGTCGAGGAATACACGAAGGCGCAGGGTCTCTTCCGCACGGACACGTCGGCTGATCCGGTGTTCACGGACACGTTGGAGCTCGATCTCTCGACCGTCGTGCCGTCGATGGCGGGCCCAAAGCGTCCGCAAGATCGCATTCCGCTCACCGAGTCCAAGGCCGCGTACGGCAAGGCACTCGCCGAAGAGAAGACCCGTCTCGCTGCGGCGCCGGGTGCCAACAAGGTGCCAGGGTCGCCGGCAGCGGCGATGGTCTCCGAAGGCGGCACGGGTACGATCGTCGAGAGCCACGTGGATTGCACGCATCGCGGCGAGAACTTCCAGTTGAAGGACGGCGCCGTCGTCATTGCGGCGATCACGAGCTGCACGAACACTAGCAATCCGAGCGTGATGCTCGCGGCGGGCCTGCTCGCGCAGAAGGCCGTGGCCAAGGGTCTCAAGTCAAAGCCATGGGTGAAGACCTCGCTGGCACCGGGCTCGAAGGTGGTGCGCGATTACTTCGAGAAGGCTGGTGTGCAGCCCGCGCTCAACGCGCTGGGCTTCCAGATTGTCGGCTACGGCTGCACGACGTGCATCGGCAACTCGGGTCCGCTGCCCGAGCCGATTAGCAAGGCGATCGACGACGGTAAGCTCACGGTTGCAGCGGTGCTCTCGGGCAATCGCAATTTTGAAGGCCGCGTGAATCCGCAGACGCGCTTCAACTATCTCGCCTCGCCGCCACTTGTTGTGGCGTACGCGCTCGCGGGCCGCATGGACATTGATCTCGACAAGGAACCGCTCGGCGTTGGCAGCAATGGTCCCGTGTTCCTGCGCGACATTTGGCCGACGACGAAGGAAGTTGAGGACGTGGTGCTCTCGAGCGTGAAGCGCGAGCAGTTCATGAAGGAGTACGCCGACGTGTTCGCCGGCGACGCCGACTGGCAAGCCGTGATTGCACCCACGGGCGAGCGTTACGCGTGGGACGTCAACTCCACGTACGTGAAGCACCCGCCGTACTTCGAGGGCATGTCCAAGACCGCGCCTGGCGTGAAGCAGATCGCCAAGGCGCGCGTGCTCGGCATGTTTGGCGATTCCATCACCACGGATCACATCTCGCCCGCCGGTTCGATTGCGGCGAAGTCTCCGGCTGGCGTGTGGCTGCAGTCGTTGGGCGTGGACAAGAAGGATTTCAATTCGTACGGTGCGCGGCGTGGCAATCACGAAGTCATGATGCGCGGCACGTTCGCCAACATCCGCTTGAAGAACGATCTCACTAGCGGCATGGAAGGCTGGTGGACGCGCACTGCGCCGGATGCAGAGCCGACGTCGTTCTACGAAGCGTCGATGACGTATCAGGCGAAGGGCACGCCGCTCATCATCATCGCCGGCAAGGAATACGGCACGGGCTCGTCGCGCGATTGGGCCGCGAAGGGCACGATGCTCCTCGGCGTGCGCGCCGTGATCGCCGAGAGCTTTGAGCGCATTCACCGTTCGAATCTCGTGGGCATGGGCGTCATTCCGCTGGAGTTCGTGAACGGCGAGACACGCCAGTCGTTGGGACTCACTGGCTTCGAAGAAATCACCATCGAAGGCATGAGCGATGCGATGACACCGCGTGCGACGCTCACCGTGAAGGCGGGCGACAAGACGTTTAAGGTGCGCAGCCGCATTGATACGCCGGAAGAGATGAACTACTACCGGCATGGCGGGATTCTTCACTATGTGTTGCGCCAGTTGGCGGCGCAGTAACGAGACGGAAGACTTAAGACGGAAGGAACTGCGTGATTCGGGTTTTGTGGAATCCCGCCTCAGGAAGAGGACGCGGCGCGCGCTTGCATGAGCAAGTCCGCGCCGCGTTTGCGCGTCATGGCATCACCGATCTCGTTGCGACCACGCGCGAGGGCGACGAAGCGCGTCTCGTGCACGAAGCCATCGCGGACGGCGTGGAAACCATCGTCGCCGTTGGTGGCGATGGCACATGGGGCAAATGCGCCACGACGCTCGCGAAAGCCGGATCGCCAGCGCGCATGACCTTCGTGGCCGCCGGCACGGGCAACGACTTTGCAAAGAACTTGCGCGCGCCTTCAACAGACATTGAAGCGATGGCGGCACTCGTCGCCGGCGGCGGCGTGGAGCGTCGCGTGGACTTGGGCCGCGTGGATGACCGATGGTTCGCCAACGTCGCGGGCTTTGGCTTTGACGTCGAAGTGTTGATGGCCACGAAGAGCATGCCCCTGCTGCGAGGTCCGGCGCTGTATGTGGCCGCAGCGGTGGGTCAGATCTTTGGCTTTAGTGGATTGCCCGTGAAGATCGGCGGCGTCGCATCATTGTTTGCGATGCGTCGCGAGCGCCTGATGCTCGTCTTCGCGAACGGTCGCGAGTTTGGCGGCGCGTTCAAGATCGCGCCCATGGCGACCGTGGATGACGGCAAGCTCGACGCGGTCATCTTTGAGAACTGTGCCAAGCTATTTCGTCTGCCGCTGCTCGCCCGCGCACTGCGCGGCACGCATATCGGACATCCCAACGTGATTCACAAAGCGGGCGCGGAGTTCACGCTGGAGTTCGACACTCCGCCAGCGTTTGAGCTCGACGGCGATTTGCACTTGGCGTCGTCGCGCACGGTCACGGTGGCCTGTGTGCCGCGCGCCTTGCGCGTGCTCGACGCGCCGCCGTAAGCGCCCGCTAGCTGCGGCGCTTGGCGCGCTCGAGCGCTTCCACGCGCACGGCCACGTTGGCGATGCGGGCGGTGGCGACACGCACCTTTCCTGGCGAGACGGCGAGCAGCACGGCTTCCGCGCCGGGCGTGGCCGCGACAATCTCCACCGTCTCCGGATTGCGAACCACGGCGTCGAGTCCGAGGCGGCTCAGGAGGGCCACCAGGTCCTGCCCTACCTCGTGCAGACTGGCTTCGTTTGGGCGCGCTGTGCTCATTTGGAGAACTTTTCCTGAGGCTATGTGTTCCACTATGGACCACCTGATCCATATTCGTGGTTCGATCCGAGTC
>JAYUWY010000085.1:0-2093 GCA_043753285.1 Gemmatimonas sp.
GTGGAGCAAGCGGGGGGTGGGATCGAGGCGCTCGCGCGCGTCGCCGAGGGCGGGTTTGATCTGGTGCTGCTCGACGTGCGCATGCCGGACCTCGATGGCTTCACCGTGCTCGAGCGCCTGAAGGGCGACGCCAGCACGCGCAACCTGCCGGTCATCATGATCTCGGCACTCGATGACATCGCCTCCGTGGTGCGCTGCATCGAGCACGGCGCCGAAGACTATCTCGCCAAGCCGTTTGACCAAGTGCTGCTGCGCGCACGCATTGGCGCGTCGCTCGAGAAGAAGCGCTACCACGACCGCGAGGCTGATTATCTCCGCCAGGTAACGCGAGTGATTGACGCCGCAGCCGCGGTGGAAAGCGGCAGCTATGCGCCCGGCGCGCTTGGTCCAATCAGTGCGCGCGACGACGAGCTGGGTCGCCTCGCGCGCGTGTTCGATTCGATGGCCGCCGGAGTGAAGGCGCGCGAAGCCAAACTGCACGAGCAGCTCACGCAACTACGCGCCGACGTCAGCATCGCGACGAGTGAACATCGCACGCTCCTCTCGGCCTCTGATGCGGGCACGGACTCGTTGAATCCCGGCGTGCTGCTGGCGGGCCGCTACGAAATTCGCAGCGTCATCGGACGCGGGGGCATGGGCGTCGTATACCGTGCGCACGATCGCGAACTGAGTGAGGATGTCGCCATCAAGACCATCCGACGCGACCTCCTCTCGACCGACCCCGTGCTCGCCGAGCAGCTCAAGAGCGAGATTCGTCTCGCGCGCCGCATTTCGCACCGACACGTCGTGCGCACGCACGACATCGGCGAGTCCAACGGCATCGCGTTCGTCACGATGGAGTGCGTCACCGGACTGACGCTGCGCGAGTTGCTCGAGACGCGCGGCAAGCTTGGCCCAGCCAGCACCCTCGCGATCGCGCGGCAGTTTGCCGAGGCGCTGGCCGTGGCGCATCAGGCTGGCGTCATCCACCGCGATGTGAAGCCCGAGAACGCTCTGCTCGACGCTGCGGGCGTGCTCAAGGTGATGGACTTCGGCATCGCCCGCATCGCGGCGGCGTCGATGAGCACGCAGAGTGGAATGATTGTCGGCACGCCCACGTACATGGCGCCCGAACAACTCATTGATGAAGCCGTGGATGCCCGCGCCGATCTCTACTCGCTGGGCGTCGTGCTCTACGAATGCCTCACCGGCTCTCCACCGTTTGAGGGCAACAACATGGTCGCACTCATCGCCAAGGTGCTCACCACGGCGCCCGCCGCCATCAGCACGCACGTCGCGGATGTGCCGCCCGCACTCAGCGCACTCGTGATGCGACTGCTGGCGAAGTCGCCCGACGAGCGGCCGGCCGATGCGAGAAAACTCGTGGAGCTCCTCGCCGAGTTGGGATGATGATTCACTTGGAGCCAATCACCCTCGAGCGCAACGGCGTCCGCCTCGAGCCCCTGCTCGCGTCGCACGCTGATGCTTTGCGCGACGCCGTGCGCGATGGTGAACTCTGGAATCTCTGGTTCACCGTTGTTCCCGAGCCGTCCGACATGGACGCCTACATCGCCAAAGCGCACAAAGGCCAAGCCGATGGCACAATGCTCTGCTGGGCCGTGCGCGATTTAGAGAGCAACAAAATCATCGGCAGCACGCGCTACCACGACGTGGTGGCCGAGATCAATCGCGTAGAGATTGGCTACACTTGGTACGCCGCGAGTTATCAGCGCACGCACGTGAACACCACGTGCAAACTCTTGTTGATGGCGCACGCCTTCGACACACTGGGCTGCGGCGTCGTTGGTTTGCGCACCGATCTCTTCAATACACGCTCGCAAGCTGCCATCGAACGACTCGGCGCTCACCGCGACGGCGTACTGCGCCATCATCAAGCGCGTCGTGATGGATCAGCGCGCGACAGCGTGTTCTATAGTATTCTCGCCGCCGAGTGGCCTGCCGTGCGCACGAAGCTCGAGCAGAAGCTCGCGGCGTACTAGGGCCGGCCCACCGCGCCGCGACCGGCGTCGCCCCAGCAATAGAGACGCTGGCCCGGTGTGATGGCACAGGTGTGACTGCCACCCACGGAGATCTGCGTGAACGGTCCGCCGAGC
>JAYUWY010000086.1:0-4172 GCA_043753285.1 Gemmatimonas sp.
ACGGGAGAGCCCCGGTCGCCGAGTTGGCGACCGGGGCTCTCTCACATCTCAAGTCTCACGTCTCACGTCTCAAGCTCGAGACTCAGTTGTTCGGCAGCACTCGCTCCGCCACCGCCGCCGAGTCAATCTGATCGGCCACAATACGAATCAAGCCCGACGAGATATCGTACACCCAGCCGTGCAGCATCGGGCGCTTGCCGCGCTCCCACGCATCGCGAATAACGGGCGTACGCGACAAAATGCCCAGCTGCTGCATCACGTTCAATTCAGAGAGCTTCGCGAGCTTCTCCTTGGGTTCGGCGCAGGCCGCGAGTTCTTCGTCGTGCCAACGAATCGTGTTGCGAATGTCGCTCAGCCAGTGATCCACGAGGCCGTTGGACGCGGGCCCCATTGCCGCCTTGAGCGCGCCGCAGTTGTCGTGTCCGCAGACAATCACATGCGGGACATCGAGCACGTTGATGGCGTAGTGCAGCACGGAGAGAATGTTGACGTCCGTGCTCCACACCTGATTGCCGATGTTGCGGTGCACAAACATGTCGCCTGGCTTGGCGCCGGTCATGCGCTCGAGCGGCACGCGCGAGTCGGAGCAGCCAATCATCAAGAAGTGCGGCTCTTGGCCCGCCTCCGTGCGCGAGAAGAACTCGGGATCCTGCGCGAGCATCTCGGCAGCCCACGAGCGGTTGTTGGTCAGCAGTGTCTTGAACGTTTCCATTGCAGATCCTCGAATTACTTGGACGTGAGCGAGCGGGCGGGGAAGCCCAC
Organism: Gemmatimonas sp.; assembly: GCA_043753285.1. Classification (GTDB taxonomy): domain Bacteria; phylum Gemmatimonadota; class Gemmatimonadetes; order Gemmatimonadales; family Gemmatimonadaceae; genus Pseudogemmatithrix. The sequence goes on from JAYUWY010000086.1 coordinate 763, forward strand.
CAGTCGGAAGTCGATGTCGCGCGTCGGGGCGAGCTCTTGAAAGTTGCCGATGACCTCAAGTACGTCGGGGTCGAGTCGCCGCGTGCGCCGCGCGTCAATCTCAATGCGCGAGCCGTGCGGCAATGCTTCGAGCATTGTCATCAACGCCGCTTTATGCAAGAAGTTGACGTTGTCGTGCAACTGCAAACGCTTCAGTACCGCGCCCGCGGGACTGATTTCCGTGTACGGTGGGCTCTGCACGTGGTCGCGCAGAATCACTACGATGCCCACGGCGAGGCCCACGAGAATGCCGCGCAGCAAGTCAGTGGCGAGAATGGCAACCACCGTGAAGCCAAACGAGAACGCGTACGAGCGGCCGCGGGCGAGCGCTGACTTGAACAGCGACGGATTCGCCAGCTTGTAGCCGACGTGAATAAGCACGGCCGCGAGCGTAGCCAGCGGAATGGTGTTCAACAGTCGTGGGAAGGCGAGTGCGGCGACCAAGAGCCACGCGCCGTGCAGAATCGCCGACCACCGCGTCTTGGCGCCAGCCGAGATGTTCGTGGCCGAACGCACGATGACGCCGGTGACCGGCAAACCACCAATGAGGCCCGAGATGAGGTTGCCTGTACCCTGCGCAATCAGTTCGCGGTCCGTAGACGCTTCGCGATGATACGGATCCATATCGTCGGTCGCCTGCAATGACAGCAAGCTCTCGAGCGACGCCACCACCGCCAGCAACACGGCAACCTTCCATACCGCCGGTGAAAGCATCGCATCCCATTGCGGCGCGGTGAATTGCGCGAAGAATGCGCTCGCCGATTCCGGCACGGGCAACGTTACCAGGTGATCAGAACCAATCGCCAACGCCGGTGCGAATGCACCGAACAGCGCATTCATGACAACGCCGAGTGCCACAACGACCAGCGGCGCAGGAATGTTCTTCACGCGCGCGAGCGGCCCGCGTCCCCACGAGAACATCAGCACCAGCGAAACCGCAGCGATCAGCGTCGCGCCCCACTCCACGTGGCGAAACGCGTCGGCCAGTCCCGTGACCGTGGTCTCGGCGTTGGACTGCATGAACGCGTCGTCGCCCATCGCATCCGCGTCGTAGCCCACCGCGTGCGGAATCTGCTTGAGAATCAACATCAAGCCGATCGCCGTCAGCATGCCCTTGATGACCGCTGATGGGAAGTAGTAGCCGATGACGCCAGCACGCAGCACACCCAGCACAATCTGCAGGACGCCCGCGATGACGACGGCCGCAAGGAAGATGGGGAACGCGCCGAGCTCAGTGATGGCCGTCAAGACAATGACCGTCAAGCCGGCTGCTGGGCCGCTGACCATCAACTCAGAGTCAGAAATCACGCCGACGACGAGTCCGCCCACGACACCGGCGATGATGCCGGAGAACAGAGGCGCACCGGATGCGAGCGCGATGCCCAAGCACAGCGGCACCGCGATGAGGAACACGACGAGCGAGGCTGGCGCGTCGTGGCGCCATGAAAGTGAGCTCTTCATACTCTCAAAAAAACAAGTGGACTGAGCGAGCGGAACCCCAGTGCGCCACTAAATCTCGAGCGAGAGTTGCGGCGCCAACGGAGAACGCGCGAGCGCGAACAGTGGTTCCGGCACGCGTCCCGCCGCGGCGCGCGCCGTCACTCGCGCGCGAGCGCGCTGCAGCGCCGCGTTCACGGTACGTGCGGCCAGCTCGGGCGTATTGTTGGTCTCGCTCAAGTGCAACAGCGCCAACGCGCGCAGTCCTGGATGTGCGAGGCGCACCGCCAACGCCGCCGCCTGATCGTTGTTGATGTGTCCGTGGCCGCCACGAATCCGCGATTGCAACATCGGCGGATACGGGCCGTTGCGAAGCATCTCCACATCGTGGTTCGCTTCGAGCAACAACGCATCGCAGCGCGCAAAGAGCGTCTCCAACGCCGCGGGCACCGCGCCGAGATCATGGGCAATGCCAACGCGAGCGCCTGAACTGCTGGCCGTCAGCGTCAACGCCAGCGGTTCGTTGGCATCATGGGGAATCGCGACGCTCTCGAGCGTGAAGCCACCCGCATCTATTGTAGAGCCCGGCGTCAACACGTGGCGGAACTTGCCGGGAATCTCGCCCAACGCGCGATGCGTACCCGCGCTCGCGTACACCGGCCAGCGATACTTGTGTTGTGCCTTCTCAGCGCCGTCGGCGTGATCTTGGTGCTCGTGCGTGATGACGAGCCCTTCAATCATTTCTGGAACAAGTCCCAGTCGCTTGAGTCGCATGGCGACCGCGCGCGGTCCAAACCCGCAATCCACCAGCAGCGCGCGACCGCCACTCTCGACGACGAAGCCATTGCCGCGGCTTCCGCTGCCGAGCGACCAAACTCTCACGCGCCGTCGCGCGCAGCAAACACACGCGCCCAATGTGCGCCGCCATTCGCGGGCATCACGACTTTGCGACGGCCCATCACGCGCGTCGCGACAGTGAGGAAGCGGTCCAGGGCAAACGTCTCCCACGGTTCGCCGTCGCCCCACGCAAACGGCGGCACGACTTTGGGCGGAATGCGTGCCCCAAAGACATTCGCGCCCGCGCCAATCACAGAGCCCGTGCTCAGACGCAGTCCGATGCCCGTCTTCACATGATCGCCAATCAAGGAGCCCACGAACTGCAAGCCAGTGCGCGTGACGCCATTGGGCGTCCACAACGACACTTCGCCGTACGAGTTTTTGAGATTGCTTGTGATCGTGCCAGCGCCGAGGTTGCTCCAGCGGCCGAGCACGCTGTGGCCCACGAATCCGTCGTGTCCCTTGTTGGCGTGCCCAATGACGATGCACACGCTCATCTCGCCGTTGAGCTTGGCGTGCGGACCGACGCTCACCGTGGCGAAGCGGCCACCCATAAGCGTGCTGTCTTCGCCAATCACGCACGGACCAACGAGTCGCGTGAACGAGTACACGTGTGCGCCGCGCTGAATCACCACAGGGCCGCCACTCGTGTCGGCGACGACGTACGGTTCAATCGTCGCACTCGCGTCCACGTGCACGGCGTTCCTGCCCATCACGGTGATGCTGCGGGCGTCAGGCGAGTGCGGCAGCAGCGCCTGCGCGTCGGCGAGCAACATCACGGGCAGCAGTCCGATCAAGTCCCACACGTGCTCGAGCCACCAGCCATCACACGTCGCTTCGGTCCCATGAGCGAGGGCATCTAACGAAAGCGCACCATCGGCGAGATCCACGAGCGGCAGGTCGGCCGCCAGTTTCACTGCCGCAACACGTCCAGCGCAACGAATCACGGTGGAGTTCTTAATCGCGAGGGCACCAATCGTCGGCGCGCATCGCGCATTCACGAGCCACGTGCCAGCTGCGATGTGGCCCACGCTCGCGGGCGGCGCTTCAAACTCCGCGAAGTCGCGCAGGTGCGTGCCGCTCACAAATCCCATGGC
>JAYUWY010000087.1:0-8658 GCA_043753285.1 Gemmatimonas sp.
CGTGCCTGTTGCGTTGACGCTCACCGAGGGCCCGACTATCTTTCGGATTCCCTCGGAGTATGTGGTCGGTACTCAATGGGATGCCGCGCTCGTAGCTCAATTGGATAGAGCATCTGACTACGGATCAGAAGGTTAGGGGTTCGAGTCCCTTCGGGCGCACTGAAGACGTGAGAGTTGAGACGTGAGACGTGAGACGTGAGACGTGAGAAGTCTTTACCGTTTTGTTCGGGGCGTAGCTTAGCCCGGTAGAGCGCCTGCTTCGGGAGCAGGAGGTCGGAGGTTCGAATCCTCTCGCCCCGACTGTGTACAAACAAAAGCCCCGCTCGGACATCGTCCGAGCGGGGCTTTGTACGTCTCGGTCCGTACTTATCGACGACGCGCCGGAGCCGGCGCCGCAGACTGGAACGTCATCTTGCGGTCGACCAACTGGAAGCGAAGCTGCGCGGCGCCTTCAACCGCAGCAATCGCGGCCTGCGACTGGCCGAGCGGGACGTCGATGGACACGACGCGTGCAGCGGCTACCGTATCGGCAAGCGTCACGTCCATGCCATACCAGCGCCACAGACTCTGAATCGCGGTCGCAGCGCTCACATCACGCAGCGTGAGACGATCGGCGGTCCACGAAAGCTCCTGAGCAACAAGCACCGCATCAGGCGTCGTGATCTCGCCCGTGCGGCTGATGCTCACCGCTTCGCCCTGCTTGAGATCGTGCGAGTCGCCGCCAACCATCAGGTGCACATCGCCAGAGTCTGCGCGCACCATGCGCGACATCTCTTCACCGTAGTCACGCACGGTGAACGAGCCGCCCTTCGAGAACACGGAGACATCGCCGAGGCGTGCTTCGAAGTCTTCGGCGTTTCCGGCCGTCACGTGGAACACGGCACTGCCAGCGACTGTGAGGGTGCGGTAGTCACTACCGAACGACTCGACGATGACCAGGCGCGTCTCGGGTGCGAGGCGTGCGGTGGAGTTGTCGGCCAGCGTCACGGCGCCCAACTGCCCAGCGCGCGTGGAGACCTGCTGCGCGGTGGAAGCACCGAGCATCTGGTTAATGACATCAGCGCGCGCAACCTTCCCAAAGATCTGCGCGGCACCGATGGCGACGACTGCTGCGACAGCGATGAGGATGAGCGGCATCTTCCAGTTGGCGCGCTCAGTCACGTTCTGGATATGCTCAGCGACTTCGTGTGAGCGATGCTCGCGACGACGCTTGGCCGCAGTGGCCGGATCAACCTGCGGCTTGTGCAAGTCAGCGGCGACTTCGGCCCACAGCTGATCTGCTGAGGGCGTCGTAGTCGGCGGTGCAACGTGCACGCCTTCGGCCTTCTCAAAGCGATGCACAGCCGTCATGCGCGCGCGAATGGCGCGAGCGCGGTGACGCATCTCTTCGTTGAAGAACGCTTCGATTTCAGCGCTGGAGTGGAAGCCATCACGCTCGTCCCACAACTCGCGGACAGTGGCCGTGATTAGACGCGGCGCGGCAGCGTTCTCACCCTTGAGGCGCTCCAATGCGCGCTCGAGGAGCCACGGATAGTGTTCGCGAAAGATCTGCTCAAGCGCGCGTTCGCCGCCGGCATTGAGTGCTGAGATGGTCGCCGCATCAATCGGCGCGAAGGTGGACGACATCAAGCAGTCCTGTTGAGGGTTCGTTGGGATAATATCTCGCGCGCGTTCAATACGCACCCCCAAAGTGACGAGAAACGCAGTGGGCGACCTACCCTGAGACGGGGGGAGCGCGGTATCTTTACGCCGTGATACGCTGTTCGCGCGAGTAGCTCAGCTGGATAGAGCGCTGCCCTCCGAAGGCAGAGGTCGCGGGTTCGACTCCCGCCTTGCGCATCATCCGTTCCCCTCGGTCGCGCCCCACTCCCCTCCCCGCCCATCACGCGCGGGCCGGCGCGACTCGCACAAACCCCTCCCCAACAACCGTCTCCGCGTGGAAATCGCGTACCTGCGTCGGCTCCCTGAGGCCGAATTACGTGCACTCGCCGAACAGCTCGGGCTCGCCGTGCCGCCTCCGTCGGTGCGGCCCGTCAATCTGTTGCTCAACGTGGAGCGCGCGCTGCTCACACGCGGCGAGACACTGATTGCCGACGGGACGCTCGAGTTGGTGAGTGAGGGGCACGGTTATTTGCGGCAGGCGGATCACAGCTATCTCGCAGGACCAGACGACGTGTACGTGTCGTCGGCGCAGGTGAAGCGCTTTGGCATCAAGACGGGCGATGTTGTGCGCGGCACGGTGCGTCCCGCCAAGCCGTGGGAGAAGTATCTCTCGTTGCTTCAGGTGGATTCCGTCAACGGCGAAGATCCCGCGCTGCTATCTCAGCGTGTCGCGTTTGATGCGCTGCGCCCGCTGTATCCTGATCAGCGTATTCGCTTGGAGTCGGTTGCCGGTGGACTCGCGATGCGTGTGGCCGATCTCATCGCGCCGCTGGGCAAAGGACAGCGCGGACTCATCGTCGCACCGCCGCGCGCGGGCAAGACGATTCTGCTGCAGCAGATGGCGAATGCGATTGCTGAGAATCATCCCGAAATTGTGTTGATGGTGTTGCTCATTGATGAGCGACCCGAAGAAGTCACGGATTTCATCGCGACGGTGCCGAGTGCGGAAGTCATCGCGAGCACATTTGATGAGTCGCCCAAGCGGCACGTGCAGGTGGCGGAGATGGTGATTGAGCGTGCGAAGCGCCTCGTGGAGGCCAAGAAGGATGTGGTGATTCTGCTCGACTCCATCACACGCCTCGCGCGTGCGCACAACGCCGTGATGCCGCAGAGCGGCCGCATTATGTCGGGCGGCGTGGACGCGAAGGCGATGGAAAAGCCGAAACGGTTTTTCGGCGCGGCGCGGCGTATTGACGTGGGTGGATCGCTCACAATCGTCGCGACGGCGCTCGTGAACACGGGATCACGTATGGACGAAGTGATCTTCGAAGAATTCAAAGGCACGGGCAATCAAGAAATCGTGCTCGACCGCGACATTGCGAATCGCCGCATCTATCCGGCGTTTGAGATCAACAAGTCGGGGACGCGCAAAGAAGAGTTGTTGCTCACCGACAAGGAACGAAACCGTATCTACTTATTGCGCCACTTCTTAGGCGATATGGCTCCCGAAGACGCGACACAATTTTTGTTGCGAAAGCTGGCGGCGACGGCGACAAACGAGGAGTTTTTCCATCGTATGGCGGAGGGTGGGTGAGTATCTCTTGGCGGCGACGTTGGTTGGCAATTGACCTTGGGGATCGCCGCATCGGCCTTGCGGTGAGCGATCCGTCGGGGATGATTGCGTCGCCCTCAGGCTTCATTGAGCGCCGTCCCGGAAAGCGTCCGCCGCTGATGGCGCTGTTGGCTCGAGCTGAAGAACTCGAAGTGGAGGGATTCGTCGTGGGCTTGCCGTTAGACCAAATGGGCGAAGACACTCCCCGCGCTGCGGAAGCGCGGCGCATGGCGCACGAGCTCTCCACGCGCACAGGACTTCCGACGGAGCTCGTTGACGAACGTTTCACGACGGCCGCGGCGTTGCGCGCGGTGAAGTCGATGGACGGCTCGACGCGCGATCGTAAAGGTGATGTGGACGCCCTCGCGGCGACGGTGCTGTTGCAGCACGCGCTGCGCACGATGGAGCTGCGCGATGCGTAGGGCCGCGCGCGCACTTCTCGCGGGCGTTGCACTCGTTGCCGGCGCGGCGTGCGGCAATGGGAACGAGGACGCGGTGGCGGTGACGATTCGTCAGGGATCAAACTTCCCGGAAGCGGCGGAGTCGCTCGCGGTGCACGGATTGATTCGTTCGCCGCGCCTGTTTGGTCGGTACGCTGCGACCTTCAAGCGTGATCGCTCGATTCGCTACGGCCGTTACATCATTCCGCGCGGCGCGAGTTGGAACGAGATACTCACCGCGCTCGAGCAGGGCAAAGGCATTGTTCATCGGGTCGTCGTGCCCGAGGGGTGGGCGGTGTGGGACATCGTGCCGGAAGTCGCATCCAAGCTTTCCGTACACGAAGATTCTGTGCTCGACGCGGTGCGTGACACACTGTTGTTGGCTCGCGTCGGCGCCCCGCGTGGCACGCGCACGCTCGAGGGCTACCTCTTTCCCGACACTTACGATTTTCCTGACGGCGCCACGGCGCGTCAGGCCATCGAGATCATGGTGCAACGCTTTGAGCGTGTGTGGCAACCGGAGTGGGATGCGCGCGCGTCGGCGATTCGCATGACGCGCCACCAAGTGGTGACGCTCGCGAGCATTGTCGAGAAAGAAGTGCGCCGCGGCAGCGAGCGCCCCACGGTCTCTGCTGTGTATCACAACCGACTGCGGATTGGCCAGGCGCTGCAGGCGGATCCAACGGTGCAGTACGCGTTAGGACGTCGCCGGCCGAGCCGCGTGTTGTATCGCGATTTGCGCGTAAACTCGCCGTACAACACGTACCGCCGTGTGGGACTGCCGCCGGGTCCGATTGCGAGTCCGGGCGCGAAGAGCCTTGAGGCCGCGCTGTTTCCGTCGGATGTCGCGTTCAAGTACTTCGTGGCGCATCCCGACGGGCATCACGAGTTTCGCGTGACGTACGCGGAGCACTTGAAGGCGATTGAGTTCGTGCGCGGGGTTGCCCGTCGCGACACGTTGGAGCGGCGGCGGCGGGCCGAGCGTGCGGCGCTGGATTCGGCAGCCAATGCGGTGGGGATTCCGCGTACGACGCTCGACTCCCTGCGCACGCCGACGCCGATTACGCCGCCGCCGGCGTCGCCGAACTAGTCGGCGAGTAGGTCCGAGCGCAGGAGAATGGCGTCGCGCAGATACACATGACGAATTTCGCTGCGCGTGCGCGACGTCTCGGCGTGCACCATGACGCGCAGGCAGCGCGGTAAAGCGCCGGTGACCGGCAGTTCTTGGGCGCAGAGCAGCGGAATGTCCGTCCAGCCGTTGAGCCGCGCGGCGTGCGCCGGAAATTCGCTCACCAAGTCCGTCGTCGCCGTAAACACGGCGGAGATGATGTCGGACGGCACGAGATCGTTGTCGTCGAGCATGGTATCGATCATCTCCTGCACCGCCTCGCGAATGAGCAGCGGCTGATCGGCGGCCACGGTGGTGGCCCCGCGAATGGCTCGAACACTGCGAGGGCGTTGGGAGGTGCGCATAACTCGAAGATGCGCAACGCACCGCGCGCTGTCCATTGCGCCTAGATTCCTCGTATGGCAACTCATCCGCAGATTGTGGTCTCCGTGCGCGGGGCGCGTCGTTGGTACGACGGGCATCCGTGGATCTTCAAGTCCGACGTTGTGAATCCCCCGAAGTCGGCGCCCGGCGCAGTAAACGTCGTGGACGCGAACGGGCGGCCCCTGGGCACCGCACTGTGGAGCCCCGAGTCTGAGATCTCGTTGCGCTTCGTGAGCCACGAGATGGACGTGGCGCTCGACGGTGTGTGGTGGGGCGAGCGGTTGGGCGCGGCGATTGCGCGACGCGCGGGCATCTTGAGCGAGGACACCAATGCGTGTCGTCTCGTGCACGGCGAAGGTGATGGACTGCCGTCGCTTGTTGTGGATCGCTACGACCGCTGGCTTGTGGTCCAGTTGCTCTCTGCAGGCCTTGAGACGTACCGCAAGGAGATTGTGGACGCCTTGGCCGCGTTGACGGGCGCAGAAGGCATCCTCGCGCGAAACGATGCCTCTGTGCGCGCACGCGAAGGTCTCTCGAAGTCCGTGGAGCCGCTGTTTGGCGTCGTGCCCGCTACGGTAGAAGTGCGCGAACACGGCGTGAAGTACGTCGCCGCGCCGCACACGGGCCAGAAGACAGGCGCGTTTTTGGATCAGCGTGAAGCGCGCGTGCTTATTGGCAAGCACGCGCGCGGACGCGCGCTGGATGTGTTCAGCTACCACGGATCGTTTGCGCTGCACGTGGCGAAGCGCGCAGAGCACGTGCGCGCCGTCGACGCGTCGGCAGCAGCGCTCGCCCGTGTGACGAGCAACGCAGAGTTGAACGGCCTCACGAACATTGAGCCGGTAGAAGCGGACGCGTTTGATTTTCTGCGCGAGGAAGAGCGCCGCGGTGCGCGGTACGACACGATTGTCCTGGACCCGCCAGCATTTGCGAAGAATCGCGGATCGCTAGAGGGTGCGATTCGTGGCTACCGCGAAGTGAACCTGCGCGCGATGAAGTTGCTTGCGCCGGGCGGTGTGCTGTACACGGCGAGCTGCTCGTATCATTTGTCGAAGCCGGATTTTCTGGCGATGCTGCGCGAAGCGGCAGCGCACTCGGGGCGGCGACTGATTCTGCGCGCGTTCACGGGGCAGCCCGTGGACCATCCCGAGGTGATCACGGTGCCGGAGTCGGGTTACCTCAAGGGCGCTTTGCTTGAGGCTGGGGACTGATCGGCACCTGCTTTCACCACGAAGGCACGGACCGAACGGCAACCGCTTCACCACGAAGGCACGAAGTACTACAACTGCGTGTCTGCGCGCGTCTTTACTTCGTGCCTTCGTGGTGAAATTTGCGGTTGTTTTTCTAATTGCGCTGACAGCGCTTGCAGAAGTACGTGCTGCGGCCTGACTGCGTGATGCGCACGATTGCTGCCTCACAACGCCGGCACGGCTCGCCTTCGCGGTCGTAGACCTTGAATGGGATTTCGCGCTCGCCCTTGTGGTAACGGCCCGCGTTGATGTGTCCGTCGGCGAGAGCGGTGCGCAGGCCCGCGAGCAGTATTTTCACGCGCGCGATTGACAGCGAGTTGGCGGCAGCGCGCGGGTTCACTTTGGCGTGCCACAGCGCTTCGGCCGCGTAGATGTTGCCGACGCCAGCGAGCACGGCTTGATCCAGCAGCACCTGCTTGATGGGTCCGCGCTTCGCGGCGAGTCGCGCGCGGAGAATCTCGGGAGTGAGTTTCGGATCTTCGGGCTCGGGGCCCAAACCGAGCTCGGGCGATGCGCCGGGTGCGTGCCAAGTCACGGTGCACAGTGCGCGCGAATCGGTGAGCACCGCGCGGCGACCGCCGCTCAAATCGAGTGTTACACGAGCGTGCGGCGGCAGCACTGTACCAGACTTTCCCAGCGACCAGTCGCCGTTCATCCGAAAATGCACAAGCAACACTGCGCCGCTCTCGAGATGGAGCAGTTGATGCTTGCCGCGGCGTTCGACGTCGAGAATTCGTTCGCCCGAAACCTTGGCCGCTACGCGCGCGGTCACCGTGCGCCGCTGCGCCGGATGGTGGGCCCGCAGTTGCTCAATTGTGCGGCCCCGCACGACGCGGCGCAGACGACGAACCGCGTATTCGACTTCCGGCAGCTCTGGCATTCGGCGATTGTTCTGGGATGACGCGCACGGCACAAGTTCAGCGGACCCTCGCCATCATCCTCGTGTTGAACGCGGTGGTGGTGGGCATCAAGCTGACCGTTGCACTGCGCACGGGAAATCTGACCGTACTCGGCGCAACTTTCGAGAGCTTTCTCGACGCGTTGAATAATGTGGTGGCGATTGTCGTTGTGGCGCTCGCGGCGCGCGGCCCCGACGACGATCACCCGTATGGTCACGACAAGTTTGAGACGATGGGTGCACTGGGCATTGTGGTGTTTCTCACAATCTCCTGCTACGAGCTGCTGCGCGGCGCATTGTCGCGCTTGGTGGGCGCCGCGCCTCCGCTGCCGCCGGCGACATGGGAGTTTTGGCTACTCGCCTCGACTGCGCTCGTGAACATCATCGTGGTGACCTACGAGCGGCGCCAAGCGACGCGTCTCAATTCGGCGTTGCTCGCGGCCGATGCCGCGCACACAACCAGCGACATCTTTGTCACTGGTCTTGCTGTGGCATCACTCGCGAGTGCGCGCGCGGGCGTGTCGTGGGCTGATCCCGTGCTCGCTGTGGGTGTAGCGGGCATGATTGCGTGGAGCGGTTGGCAGATTCTCAAAGTCACCGTGCCGGTGCTGGTGGACGAGCGCGGCGCCGACGCCGCGCGGATCAGTGCCGCCGTGTTGAACGTGCGCGGTGTCAGCGGCTGCTCACACGTGCGCTCGCGCACAAACAGTTCTGGCCTCATCTTCGCTGAGGTGACGATCACGGTTGAGGGCGCGCTGAGCATTGCCGCAGGCCACAGCATAGCCGATGCGGTGGAAGTGGGCGTGCGTGACGCGCTGGGCGGCACGGCAGACGTCGTCGTGCACATCGAGCCGAGCTGATGCCGCGCAACTCACCGAGGTCGATTCGCGCCGAGTATCAGGGGTTCGTGGAGCGCGAGATTGAGGACTACAAGAACTCCGTGTCCACGGCGTTCTTGCACAGCATTGCGACCGACGCGGCCAACTTGTTGGACGAGGGCGCGCAGCTCGGCATGCGCGAGGTCATGCTCGCGGACGAAGTCGACAAGATTATTGCGCGTCGACTGCGACTCCCGACGTACGAGACGTGGCGGAAGCGCATGCTGAAGAACGCGAACGAGCTGCGCCGTCCCGAGCATTGGGGTCTGCGGCCCGACACGCCGCTGACGGCAGCGATTCCTCAGCACGCGTCGCGCGCCAACGTGCTGGTGGCGGGGCCGCGCATTGAAGGCTCGGCGTTGTACTTCGCGGCCAACGGGTGCGAGGTGACGGCGGTGGAAAGCGAAGTCGCAGTGGTGAATCGCGTGCTGCGCGCCGCGCACGATGCCGGGCTGACCGAAAAGCTGCGCGGCTTCGTGGCGGACC
>JAYUWY010000088.1:0-2080 GCA_043753285.1 Gemmatimonas sp.
GAGTGGCGGGGGGTCTCGGAAGCTGACATGTGGCGGCGGGCTGGCGGTGTGTGTCCTGTACGGTGCAGAACGCGCATAATTTAGCGCAAATTGTGCAAATTTCCAAGCACTCACTGCAGCATTAGCGAGATAAATTGCAAATTTTGCACGAATTGTCTGACATTCTGCCGAGAAAAGCAAAGCGGCGAAGGGCTTATTGCCCTTCGCCGCCTCGTATAACTCGTTGTTAAGTAGAGACTTACTGCTTCGGCGCCACCCGAATCTGGCCGCGCATGCGCTGGTGGATGGTGCAGCGGTACTCCACCAGGCCAGTGTCGGCCGGCACCCACTCATAGCGCTCACCACCCTGCAGCTCGCCGGAATCAAACACTCCGGACTTCGTTGCATCGTGGCGCACGATGTCTTTGTTCACCCACACGATTGTATCGCCCAACGTGATCTCGGCGCGGCGCGGCGAATACGAATTGCCGCGCATGCCGATTTCCAGCTTCGTCGAATTCACCGATGCAGCGGCAGCACCGCACGCGACAACAACTGCCGCGATGAGCGCACCACCAACTACAGCAGCGAGTCGAGCGCGCATTATCGGCGCCGCTTCTTCGCGGCCAACTCGCGCGCGTGATCAAGGTGTGCCGCAACAGCCGGACGCACCGCAACGAGCAACGCCTTCAGTTCAGCGTTCTGCGCCGAGGGAATCAACGCGCCATCAATCGCACCGAGCACCGTGGTGTGATACGCAACTTCATTCGCGGCGTAGGCGCTATCGAAGGCAAAGCCTTCGAGGTCGCGCAGCATGAGACGCTTGGTCTCGGCGTCGTCGCGCAAATCAAACGCAACGCTGTTCATCACCGGCGTGACGCCCAAGCGCGTGACGAGTGCACCAGCGGCTTCGTTCACCGACTGGTGATCCTTCTTCACCATCGCGGCGAACTCACGCACGCTCGCATCCTGGCTCTTGGCCAGCGCAAGATCGGCGTACTGGATGTCAATCGTGTTCGCGGTGACAACAATGGCCGCGATGTTGGCATCAGAAATCGTAGCGGGCGCCGGTGCTTCGGGCGCGCGGCCCCAGCAAGCTATCGATGTCACAGCAAGAGCGAGAACAACAGAAGAGCGAAGCGACATGGTTTCTCCAAAAGAGTCGAGGTGTAATCTGCACTAGCGACGGTCCACGGAGAAATGAACGCACGTATCAGTTCTGTAGTGCCCAGAGTCTTCGTGTGCGTTACGTCACACTTCGTCTGTGGTGCGGCGACGTTTGATCAGTCGCGCGAGCACAATGAGCGCGACGGCGCCAATCACACACACCGTAACGAGCGTTGCCGTGTCGCGCTCAACAAATCCTTGGCCGAGCAATACAGTTGCTACGGCATACGGAAGTTCGGCGATCATCAGCGCCGCGAGATACTTGAGCATTGGATACTTCGCGAGCCCGAGCAAGTAGCCGGGAATCTCAGACGGCAACGCGAGTTGAAACAGCAACACCGACATAAATGTCGGACGCTTGGCCAAGAAATGCTGATAGTGTCGCAGCTTCTTGTCGCCTACTACCCAAGCGAGCAGCGGACGTCCAAAGGTGAATGCGAGCGTGTACGCAAACACGCCGCCAACTGTCCAGCCGATCCACAGCATCAGCATCGTGAACGGTGCGCCCCACGTGTAGACGGCGGCTGGCACGAGTACGGCGCTGGAGACGAAGCCGAGCATTGCCGCGAATGCCGACAGCAGCACAAAGAGTGCGGCCCCACCCACTGGATGCGCGGCGATGACGGCCTTGGCCGCGTCGAGGACGCCAATGAGCTCACGATGCAGCGACTCGGAACGCCCCAGCGCAATGAGACCACCGACGAGCAGCACCAAAACGAGGGCGCGTGTCGCGATGGGCCGAATGCGGTCGAACGTGAGGCGCAGAGGTTGCACGGGGCGGGGGGTGGGAACTGGAATATGCCCGTGGGGCGTCAGTTGAGAAGCCAGAGGCTATCGGCTAGGTTTCTCGTCACGGCGCCGTGGCCAAGTGGTAAGGCGGGAGACTGCAAATCTCCTATTCGTCGGTTCGATTCCGACCGGCGCCTCTCTTTAA
>JAYUWY010000089.1:0-4151 GCA_043753285.1 Gemmatimonas sp.
TCTGCTGCAAAGAGACACCATGATGAAGAATTTCAACGCTCCCGTTGCCCGATCCTGGCTGGTCCCAGCCGGCATGGCCCTGCTGCTGGCCGCGCTGACCGGCTGCGAATCGACCAAGCTCACCGAGACTGCGCGCAACGTGCCCGTTGAAACGCGCAGTCCGGTGGCCAGCAATGCCGGACAGGCCGCGGCCGGCTCGGCGACGGCGGCCACGCCGCAATCCAGCGTGACGACGGTGGACCTCGCCAATCGCAATGCCGCCGCTGCGGCCGCTGCAGCCGCTGCAGCCGCGCCCAAGGACGAGGACGATTACGTCTCGCTTGGCGATTGGCTGCGCGAAGACGACGAGCCCAAGTCCACGCGCATGGTCGTGCAAGAGCAGGAGCCCACGGGCGATGAAGCCGCGGACTTCTCGGACATGCTGCGCAAGTTCAAGCAGGGTGTCGCCGACAACGTGGACGATGGCGATCACGAGGCGCACTATGATCTCGGCGTCGCGTACAAAGAAATGGGATTGCTCGACGAAGCCATCGCCGAGTTCCAGAAGGCGTTGCGCGGCACCAAGGAGCGCGTGCGCGCATTCGAGGCGCTCGGCAACTGCTTCATCGAGAAGCAGCAGCTGCCCGTGGCGTCGACAATTCTCCAGCGTGCGCTCAGTGAGCCTGGTGTGCGCGACGAATCACTTGTCGGCGTGTTGTACTTGCTCGGTGCCATCGCCGAAGAACTCAAGCAACCTGCAGACGCCAAGAAGTTCTACGAGCGCGTGTTCGCGGTGGACATTCAGTTCCGCGATATCGGCGACCGCTTGAATACGGTGGAGCAGCAACTCTAGTGAGCATCGAGGCCCGCCTCCAGCTGCCCGTCGCCGAAGCACTGCGTGAAATCCAAACGCCGATTCGTGGCCAGCTTGCGCGCGTTCCCGACGAGATGTGGCGCATCATCCAAGCGGATGTGGCCATCATCGAAGCGGCCAACGCCCATCTGAAGGGCATGCGTGGCAAGCTGTTTCGGCCGACGCTGCTGTTGCTCGCGTCTAACATCGAAGGCACGCCCGAAGCTCGCGCCGTTCCTCTCGCGGCGGTGGCTGAGCTGGTGCATCTGACGAGTGTTGTGCACGACGATTCGGTCGATCACTCCGTGCTCCGTCGCGGACAGCCAACCATCAACGCGCTGTTCTCGCATCAAGTTGCGGTGTTGATGGGCGACTTCTTGTTTGCCAAGGCGGTGGCTGAACTCGTGCGCTTGGGTGATCTGGAGCCGTTGCGTGTGTTCACGCACGCGTCCAGCGAGATGACCATCGGCGAGCTACGTCAGCTCTCGAGCTTTGACGCCCTCTCGTTTAGTGAAGCGGACTATCACAAGCTCATTCGCGCCAAGACGGCATCGTTGGTTGGCGCCGCGTGTGAGATGGGGGCGCTGGCTGGTGCGCCGAGGTTCCGCAATCAGATGCGCACGTTCGGTGAGAGCATCGGTATGGCCTTCCAAGTCGCCGACGATTTGCTCGACTACACCGAAGTTGAGTCGGTGACGGGGAAGCCCAGCGGCAACGACCTCAAGGAACACAAAGTCACGCTGCCGTTGATTCATGCGCTCGGGACGATGTCGCGCGCGCAGCGCCAACAGGTGGACGCGTTGTTTGCTGATCCCACGCCCAGTGACGCTTCCATTGCGCAGGTCGTCGGCATCGTGACAGAGTGCGGTGGGCTCGAGTATGCCCACGCTGAAGGCGAGCGCTTTGCTTCCGCGGCAGAAGGGGCCTTGAAGGACCTGCCCGCCAGCGAGGTCAAGCAGTCATTGGCGGACGCACTCGCCTACGTAATGGAGCGGCGAGCGTAATGCACATGCACATGCGACAGACGTCGTTGAAGGGATCGGCCAAGCATCGGCCGGGGTATCACGCCATTGTCCTCGCCATTGGGTTTATTGTGGGAGGGCTGCTCACGCAGGTCGCGCGGCTGTTTTTGCCCGCGGGCGCGGTGAAGGAGTTTCTCACGACCGGAGTTACACCGTCAATCGGAGCATTGCCGATTGACCTGATCATTATCAAGTTCGCAGTGGGGCCCATCGCGCTCGACGTGTCGTTGCTCAGCCTCGTCGGGGTCCTCGCCGCATATCTCATCGCGCGTTCGCTGTTCTAGGAGGCTGTATGTTCGGACTCGGCCCTACGGAGCTGATGATTGGTTTGGTCATCGTGCTCCTTCTGTTTGGCGCCAAGCGCATCCCCGAGATTGCGGGATCGTTCGGCAAAGGCATCAAGGAATTCAAGAAGAACATGAATGAGGTCTCCTCGGAGCTCGCGAAGCCTGCGGAGCGTGAAGCATTGCCGCCAGCGCAGGAGCGCAACGTGAGCCAGACGGAGAGTGAGCAGAAGGAACCGAAGAGACTGCTCTGAAGACGTGAGACTTGAGACGTGAGAGTTGAGAAAAAGCGGGGGAGAGCACTAGGCTCGCCCCCGCTTTCTCACGTCTCAAGTCTCACGTCTCAAGTCTACTCAACGACTTGTCTACGCAACGTAGAGTTAATCTCTCTCCGCTTATCCACCACATCCGCTTCTCTCCGTAGCTGCTCCATATAGCTGCGAATGCGCGCTTCGCGCGCGGTCGGCAACTCGCGCTGCCGGAGAATCTGCTTAATGAGATCAAAGTCCGCGCGGTCGGCTTCCATGCGACGGTTCACACGAATCACAAACGCACCATCAAAGGTGCTCACTGCGACGGGCGTGCCGGCCGGTGCACCAAATGCGGTGCCGATAGCTTCGTTGTTGAAGCCCAAACCCGGGACGAAGGTGCGACGGTTGAACGCGGCCGGCGTCTCAACCGACAGACCCGCCTTCGAGGCCGCGGCTTCGAGCGTCGTCGAGCGCGCGTCGGTCATCAACGCCTGTGCCTGCGCGACGAGGCCCTGCACAGCCTTCCGCTCCTTCAACGCCTGCACAATGTCTTCCTGCACGCGCTCGAAGGGCTGCATGCCGCCTTCGCTCAGCGAGTCCAAACGCACGAGGTAGTAGCCGTCTTCGTCGTCGAGGAGATCGCTGATTTCACCAACGCGCGTGCCCGTGAAGGCAAAGCCGCTGATGCCGCGCACGCCACGTCCCGCGTACAGTGCCGTCTGACCTTCCACCACCGGCACCTGCGTGACGAGCAGGGAGAGTTCCTGTGCGGCTTCGTCAAACTTCGTGGGGTCGCTATTGCCCGCGGCAATCGCGGCCATGCGGTCGGCCGCACGATCGCTCACCGAGGCCGCAGAGTCGCCCTGCGTGACGCGCAACAGGATGTGACGAATCGCGGCCGTGTCGGCCTTACGCTCCGTCACCTGAATCAAATGCCAACCAAACTCCGTGCGCACCGGATCAGAGATCTGGTTGACGCGCAGCGCGAATGCAGCATCCTCAAAGTCCTTCACAAAGCGGCCCTTCGGTCCGCGGCCAAGGCTACCGCCACCTGCGGCAGACACCGAGTCCACAGACTCACGCGTCACGACTTCTTCAAACGTCGACTGACCGCTCGTAATCTCTGCCTTCAGTGCGCGCATGCGCGCCACGGTGGCTGCGGTATCTCCGGCAGTTGGTGTGCGGCTCAGCGAAATCACCGAGAGTACCGCGCGGCCTGGACGATCCCAACGATCGCTGTACGAGTCGTAGTAGCGGCGGGCTTCGGCCGTAGAGACTTCTGCGGCTTCCACCTGGGCCGGCGTCGGACGCAGTGCCACGAACGACACTTCCACCGAATCGCGCTCATCCTTGTATGCCTGCCACAGCGCATCGTCGCTCACCCACGTCTCGCTCGCCACCTGCGAGAACAGCTTCGTGCGCGGGAGCTCCGTGCGATAGTAATCTTCGAGCTGCTTGAGCAGACCCTGCTGGCGCGCCACCGGCGACGACAAGAAGCGCTGATACTTATCCGGGTCAAAGCGGCCTTCGGTCTGCAACTCCGGCGCACTCATAAACTGCGGCGGCGGCGAGAACCGCGCCGCGTCAATAATCTCCTGATCCGTGACGCGAATGCCGCGGCGCTCGTACTCCTGTTGCAGGAGAACGTCCGAGACGAGCTGGTCGAACGCGGCCTGTTCGGCCTGCAACCGCTCATCAACCGTCGTCGGACGTCCCGACTGCTGCTCCTGCTGCTGCACGATCGAGCGAGTCAGGTTTTCCC
>JAYUWY010000090.1:0-2075 GCA_043753285.1 Gemmatimonas sp.
GAGCGTCGGCCGTTCTTCTTGGAAGGCGCGGGCATGTTCCAGTTCGCGAGCAACATGTTCTACTCGCGTCGTGTGGGACGCGCGCCGCAACTCGGCGGCGCCTACTACTCGCAGGACAATCCGCTCAACACCACCATCCTCGGCGCCGCGAAGATTACGGGCCGCACGGCGGGTGGATTGAACGTTGGCTTCATCGATGCGGTGACGCAGCGCGAACTCGGCAGCAGCGATCGTACGATTGAACCGCAGACCAACTATCTCGTGATGCGTCTCGCGCAGGATTTGCGCGGCGGCAACTCAGGCGTTGGCTTGATGGCCACGGCGACCAATCGCACGCTGGATGCGAACACCGAGAACTATTTGCGCGACGGCGCCTATGCCTTTGGCACTGATGCGCGTCATCGCTTCTGGAACAACAACTATCAGATCAGTGGCTCGGCTGTGGCCTCGCACGTGACCGGTAGCCAAGAGGCAATGTGGCGCACGCAGCGCTCGGCGGTGCACCAGTACCAGCGCCCCGACGGCAATCTCGACGTGGATTCCTCGCGCACCTCGTTGAGCGGTACGCGCTTCAATGTGAGCATGGGCAAGAACGGCGGCGGCATCACGCGCTTCAACACCGGCGTGACGACCGTCAGCGATGGCTATGAAGTGAACGACGCGGGATTCCAGCCGCGCGCTGACATCACGCAGAACGGCAACTGGTTTGGCCTGAACTTCGTGAAGCCCACGTCGGTGTATCGCAGCCTGTTTGTGAACATCAATCAGTGGAACGACTTCACCACCGCTGGCTTGCACCTGAATTCGGGCGGCAACATCAACATCAACGGTGAGTTGCTCAACCAGTGGTCGTTCTGGATGGGCTACAACGTGAACGCGATTGGTCCGTCCTACGATGACCGCGTGACGCGCGGTGGTCCGGCGGTGCGTCGCAACCTCCGTCAGAACACGTGGTTTGGCTTTGAGACTGACGGTCGCAAGCCCGTCACCTACGTGCTGCAAGGCTTCGCGGTGTTCAAGGACGAGTCAGGTTCGTCGGAGTGGGGTGTGGATCCCTCAGTGAACTTCCGCGCCGGTGGCAACGTGCAGGGCAGCGTCGCGCTCAACTATTACCAGGGCGTGAACGATCAGCAGTGGTACAACAACTATCCGTCGGGTGGTGGCACGGCCTACACGTTCGCGCGTCTCGAGCAGACGACGGCCGGTATCACGACGCGCCTCGACTACACGATGACGCCGACCCTGTCGCTCCAGCTATACGCGCAGCCGTTCGTCACCGCCGGTGACTACTCGGAGCTCAAGGAGTTGGTGAATCCGCGCGCGGCCAAGTACGAGGATCGTTTCCAGCCGTATGCAGCAGTGACGCCCTCGGACTTCAACTTCAAGCAGTTCCGTTCCAACACGGTGCTGCGTTGGGAATACCGGCCGGGCTCAGTGCTGTTCTTTGTGTGGCAGCAGGGCCGCTCGGATAGCCGCAACCCCGGCACGTTCGATTTCGCCCGCGATTATGGGGATCTGTTTAAGACGCGGTCGGATAACACGTTCTTAGTTAAGGCCAGTTACTGGTTTAGCCTCTAGACGTGAGACTTGAGACTTGAGACTTGAGACTTGGGACTTGAGACTTGAGAAGGGGCTCTCACGCCTCCAGTCGCACCTCTCAAGTCTCACGTCTCAAGTCTCAAGTCTCCAAACGAAACCCAGTAAACCCTTCCTCCGTACTGAGTGTCTGAAGGGGTGTACCACCTGAGTGCAGAGCGGCAGCGGGGTGCAGGTCGGTGCTGGTGGGGGGCCGGCCGACCCCCTGCCCGCTCAACTCAGAAAGCAGGGTTTCACTACGCTGATACAACAGATTCACCGCGCGGGGCGTCTGACGATGCTGTGAAGGGCATCGATAGGCGCCCCGCGTGCGTTCGGGCCACTCGGATCCGACGGCTAGATCGTCGGCAGGCGGCGCGGGAGACGCTTCACCGCGCGCACCGTGAAGCCGGCAGCGGCAATCGCGGCACGCAGCTCAGACTCGACGGCCGCGAGCTCGCTTTCTGCGCGTGCGCACTCGAGCTCGACGCGCCCCAACT
>JAYUWY010000091.1:0-2074 GCA_043753285.1 Gemmatimonas sp.
TTTTTCAGCATCCAGCGAGCGCCGGACCCACATCGTGCCGTCAGAGAGCAGCGCGACGCCGTGCACGTGCGGCATCAGAGCCGCGAATCCCACATTCTGCTTCAAATCGGCGAGCGGAACCACGCAAGGCGTGCCGCCTCCAAACTCAATCTTCAGGCCCTCGGGATACAGTCGCAGCAAGTCGTCTTCCGTGGGTGCGCGCATCGGCAAATCGCGACGGATGATCGCGAGCAGATTCGAGCCCTCGTAGAGCCGCAGATCGTACTCGGGGCCGAGTGTCGCGAGTACGCGCGCGCCGCTGTTGGTCCACAGGATGCGCGGCGCGAAGAACGACTGCATTGCGAATCCCAGGCGCCCGCCGCAGGCCTGCATCATCTTCGGTCGCCCTTCAAACACTTCGAAGACGGGCGTGGTGCTCATCGTATCTGCGAAGAGCATGGTCTTCGAGCCCGTCGAGTCAAACGAGCTGCGCTCTACCCAGGCGCCACCCACACGAAACGCCACGCGTGACGCACGCTCAAACGCACCGGTGCGAGGCAGGTCATTGATGGGCTCTAAGTCATGGCCCCAGCGCACGAACGCATTGCGATTCAAATCCACGACGCCAATCGAATCGCCCTGCTGGAAGATCTGGTAGCCAAAGCCCATTTCACCCGGCGCGCCGCCCTTCCGGCCAAAACTGCGCTCGTACACGCCATCGCGACCGAATCTCCTGATTGCCGGTTCGCGCTCGAGCACATACGTGCGCCCCGCGCGATCCGTGAGCACATGATTGCGCGTCACGCCCGTGAACAACCACGGTTCGCCCACCGAATCAGTCAACACGCCGACCGTATCAAAGCGCCACGACAGCGTCGTGTCCGCTCGCGTTGACGTAATAATCTTTACGCCCGCGGAGTCCACACGCACGACGTCAGTATTGGCCGACTCAGCGCTGCCACATGCGGCCGCTGCGGCGATCACGCTCGCCGCGCACAGAATTCGAATGCTTCGCATGCGCCTTATTTGCCGCACGGAGCCGCAGGGGTCAACAGCATTCACGAAACCCTAATGAAAGCGGGAATAAAAGCGGGGGCGAAGCCACTCGGCTCCGCCCCCGCTCCTTCCGTCTAAAGTCTTCCGTCTCAATTCCCTCTGAGTGCCTGCTCTGTCGCTGTATGCCGCTGCAAATACACGAGATCGTCTGCGTCCTTACGCGTCGTGTAAATCGTGTTGTTGCCAAAGCCAACAAGCGTCCAGCCATCCGGAATGCGCACCTGGTGGGACACGGTGCCCTGCACCGTAATCACGTCGTACAGCGTGCCGCGAGCCTGTGCGTTCTCTGTGCGACGCACCCACAACTCTCCGTTGGGCCGAGCCATCACGCTCGCAATACCGCTGCGAAACGGCGGCTTCGCATCGGGCCAGTCGGTGAGCGGCTCGAGCGGTGGTGCGCCCGCCGGCGCGCCCATCTGCGCCGAACGTGTCACCTGACCATTGTTGTTGTTCATCGAGATCGACATCTGATTGGCACGAGCCGCGTTGCGCAGCCCTTCTTCGTAGCGAATCTCCGCCGCGTTCATTCGAATCGGCGTGAACGCAATCGGGCGCGCCGTGCGGCGCGTACCGTCGGGCATCACCCAATCCACGTGGTAGTCGGCCGCGCGCACAATCGCGACGCGACCATCCGGGAATACCGTCCACTCGTCGCGCGGCGACAGTGGATTGGCGCCGCCAATCATCACGCGCTGGTTGTTGCCACCGCCCGTCACCTGCGTGTTGGCCTTGGGCAATTTCACGTACGCGAGCGTATCCAAACGACGTGTCGCGCGATCATATCGCACGAGCGGCGCCGAATCGGCCGACGTAGGACCGTTCGGCCCAATGCTGAACGACTGGCCCTCGCCGTAGATACGTCCGCGCGCATCCGTGGTGCGCCCAATCAACCCCGCTGCGGCAATGATCTGCGGACCCGGGTTCGCGCCTCCAGCTGCCGGACGCTGCGGCGGCGTCTCGGCGTCTGTGCGAAACGTGTTGATGGGCTTCGCGTCAGGCCCAATCAGCAAATAGCGCGAGTTGATGGGATCAAACAGAA
>JAYUWY010000092.1:0-2073 GCA_043753285.1 Gemmatimonas sp.
GCGTCTGGCAGACGCCAGCCCAGCTGCTCGGCGACTTCATACCCCATCGTCTTCATGCCTTCCACACGGTACGGTTCGCGCACCGTGGCCACGTTGAAGAACTTGCTCTCGGTGGCAAATGCCATCGTCGCCTTGCCGGCGTCGCCAATGTGTCCCGCCACGAGGACGAGTTCAGCGCCAAATGCACGGATGGAGCCCAGGATGGGCGGCGGCGTCGTGTCTGGTGCAAAGATGCGGCACGGCATTCCGGCGGCCGCAGCATAAGCCGCGAGCGCGATGCCCGCGTTGCCTGCGGTGGGTACGCAGACGCCTGGCAGTCCGAGCGCCTTCGCACGCGTGACGGCCATCATCAAGCCGCGCGCCTTAAAGCTTGCGGTGGGATTCAGTCCTTCGTCCTTCACCCACAATCGACGCACGCCGATGTCCGCGGCCAAGTGCGGCAGGTCAATCAACGGCGTCATGCCTTCACCGAGCGTGACTGCGTGCTCACCCTTTTGGAACGGTAGTGCGGCGGCATAACGCCACAAACTCGCGTCGTTGGTGATTGCGGAGCGCGGCACGGCGCTCGCGTACTTCACCAAGAGTGGCTGTGCACACGAAGGGCACAGCGAGGCGAGGCGGGTGCCGTCGGGTTGCGAGTAGTCGCAGACGGAACAGTGTAAGGACCAAGACATTTGACGGAAGACTTAAGACGGAAGGTTACTGCTCAGTATCAGTGGATGCTTCTGGACTCAGCGCGCCGAGGCCGGCCAACAACTTAATTGCGCTCGCCTCGCTGAACCCCTCCAACGCGGCAATCTGCTCAACCGTTGCCTCTTTGACGCCCTGCAGCGATCCAAATGCCAGCAGCAACGCGCGGCGCTTCATTGGACCCACGCCGGGAATCTTGAGCAGCTCGCTTGTGACTGTACGCATCGTGCGGCGCTTGCGGTTGTAAGTGATCGCGGTGCGATGCGCTTCGTCGCGAATCTGTTGCAGCAGGCGCAGCGCTGGAGAGCGACGCGGAAGGCGAAGCGAGTCACGCTTCCCGCGCACGAAAATCTCCTCCTCGCGCTTGGCAAGACCAATCAACGGCACGTGACCAAGCTCCAACGCCTGCAGCGCTTCGTCAGCGGCACTGAGCTGCCCCTTGCCGCCGTCGACCAGAATGAGATCGGGCAACGGCCGATGCTCGTCCAAGCGACGCCGGAAGTATCGCCCCACCACTTCGCGCATCGACTGAAAGTCATCAGGGCCGGCTGACTCTTCCACGGACTTCACTTTCATCGTCCGATACTCTGCGCGCCGCGGACGACCGTTCTCAAACCACACAATGCCACCGACGCTGTCTTTGCCCTGCGACGTGGAGTTGTCGAAGCAGATAATGGACCGCGGTAACTTCTCGAGCCCAAGTGCCTGCCCCAGCTCGTACACAGGATCCGCCGCGCGCTCGTCCGTCTCCTGCTCGGCGAGCTTGAACTCCTCCAGCAAGTGCCTCGCGTTCTGCTCCGCGAGATCCAAGAGTTCGCGCTTTGGCCCGCGCTGCGGAATCAGAATCTTGGCTTCGCCGGCGAGCGCCTCTTCAAACAGCGGGCGGTCCTCAAACTCAAACGGCAGCAATAGCTCGCGCGCACGCGCCGGTGCATTGAGGTATGCGCTCACGAGGTACGTGCCGAGCACGTTGCCGTCGGGTTCGCCTTCCACGCCCTCCAAGAATCGATGTTCGCGCGCCACGAGCTTGCCGTTGCGAATGCGAAGCAGCGTGGCCGCCGCGTCATCGCCGTCTCGGGCATAGCCAATCACGTCGCGATCCCCGCCTTCAACCTCAGCGACCACACTCGGCTCTTCCATGCGCTGCAGGCGCGAGATGGCATCGCGCAGCTCGGCCGCGCGCTCAAAGTGCATTTCGTCCGATGCGGTCTCCATCATCGCGCGCACACGATTGACGACATCACCCGTACGACCGTCCAGGAACGTGACCACTTCGTCAATCATTCGACGGTACTCAGCGTTCGACTGCAAGAACACGCACGGCGCCTTGCAGCGGCCGATGTGGTAGTCGAGGCAGGCACGCTCGGGCATTTCGCGCGGCAT
>JAYUWY010000093.1:0-4116 GCA_043753285.1 Gemmatimonas sp.
CGAACTGCAAGCGTGCCGGCGTCGGCGTCTGCGGAATCACATGCGTCGGCAGGTTCGCGGCCGGGAACACATAACCCATCGGCGACGACTCAGTGCGCGTGCTGTCGTGCGGCAGCGCCTTGCCCGCCTGATGCGCGGCCCACGACGCAAACTCGTCGGGCTGCACAGTGAACATGCGGAACTTCATATTCGCGTGGCTTGACCCGCAGTACTCCACGCAGAAGCCGTTCCACGCGTTGGTGCCGAGGTCGGCACGCGGCGTGAACCAGATCATGTTGGTGCGATTCGTAATCAGGTCGCGCTTGCCACCCAACTGGGGAACCCAGAAGGAGTGCAGCACGTCCTTGGAGCGGAGCACGAAATTGGCCGTGCGCCCGAGGGGGATGTACACCTCGTTCGCGGTGGTCACGCCGTACTCAGGGTAGTG
Organism: Gemmatimonas sp.; assembly: GCA_043753285.1. Classification (GTDB taxonomy): domain Bacteria; phylum Gemmatimonadota; class Gemmatimonadetes; order Gemmatimonadales; family Gemmatimonadaceae; genus Pseudogemmatithrix. Next base: position 428 of record JAYUWY010000093.1, read on the forward strand.
GAACTCCCACCACCACTGATGCCCCGTCACTTCAACGGTGAGCGCGCCAGCCGGCGCGGGGGCCTGGGTCTCCATAATCGTCTTCACCGTGGGCACGGCGATGAGCACCAGAATCACCGCCGGAATTGCGGTCCAGGTGATTTCGAGTGCGACGTTGCCGTGAATCTGCTTCGCTTCAGGTCCACCCGGACGCTTGCGGAAGCGGAAAATGGTGTAGACGAGGGCGAGCTCCACCACCACAAACACAATCGTGCCCCAGAGGAGCAGCCGATCCCACAGCCCATCAATCGAGCTGTTGAAGTCGGTGGTGTGGTTGAAGGTGGAATTGGGATACGACTCCATTCCACCGCATGCGGTGAGCGCCAGGAGAGCCACTGCGATGAGCAGGGCTGGTGCTGCCTGGCGCAGGCGCAGCATCGACATGTTTTTGTGTGGCTGGGGGGATCAATTCACGCCGCGGAACGGCCCACGAGCGTGACCCGAAGAAGCTATCCCACCAGAGGGAGTGGGGCAAGCGGAGATTGCTCCCAAATCCAAGACACCAAACGAGTTAATCGGGCGCGACGTCGATGGCCACGGCGTGAAGAATTTTTACCTTGGAGCCTGCCATGTCCAACGCCGTCCGGATTTGAGCCACAGCCTCGCGGAGCACGCGCACTTTCATAGCGTCGCCGCCGCCTCGACCCATCGACAGCACCATGGTCGTGACCTGGTCAGCAATCGGACCAAACTGCCCCTTGAGCTGCCCCTGCATGGGCGCCGCGGCGCGCTTGATCTGCCCCGGCGTCGCCCCCGCTCCACGATTGTTCTTCACGTCCACCGCCATCCGCTCCACCATCCCGTGAATCCGCTGGAGGTGGGCGAGTGATTCTTCGATGGTTTGCATTTTTTGTGCGCCGGCGCCGTCGAGCTTGATGCCGCCCATAACTACACTCCTCTAGTTGACGTGAGACTTGAGACTTGAGACGTGAGACTTGAGAGGGGATTCTCACGTCTCAAGTCTCACGTCTCAAGTCTTGTCAATGGCTTCCACTCACCATTCGCTTCGGATCTAGCAATTCATCGAGCTCTTTTCTCGTCATCATCTTCTTCTCCAACACCAACTCCGCCACGCCGCGGCCGGTTTCGAGCGCTTCCTTGGCCAACGCGGTGCACTTCTCGTACCCCAGCGCGGGCAGGAGCGCCGTCACCAGTCCGATTGAGCGCTCCACGTACTCGCGCATCACCGCGGGATTGGCCTCAATGCCTACTACGCACTTCTCCTTGAGAATGCGGCAGGCGTTGGCTAACGAACTGATGTTGCGGAGCAGTCGAAAGGCGATTATCGGCTCAAATACGTTGAGCTGCAGCTGACCCCCTTCGGCGGCCATCGTCACCGTCACGTCGCCGCCGATGACGTCAAAGCAGACCTGATTCACCGCTTCGGGAATCACGGGGTTCACCTTGCCCGGCATAATGCTCGAGCCCGGCTGCATCGCCGGCAAACGAATCTCAGCAAGACCGGTGCGCGGGCCGCTGGAGAGCAATCGCAGATCGTTGCACACCTTGCTCAGCTTCACGGCACAGCGCTTGAGCACCCCAGACACTTGAACAAAGCCGCCGGTGTCGCTCGTAGCTTCCACCAAATCGGGGGCCGTGATCAACGCGAGTCCCGTCACTGTGCTCAACTGCGCGCGCACCTTCTCCGTATAACCACTCGGCGCCGTAATTCCTGTGCCGATAGCCGTCGCGCCCATGTTGATTTCGCGAAGTAGCGCCTTGGCTTCTTCGAGCCGGTCCACGTCTTCGGCAATGGTGTTGCCAAACGCGCGGAACTCCTGGCCCAACGTCATCGGCACGGCGTCTTGCAGCTGCGTGCGGCCCATCTTGATGTGCGGCGCAAACTCTACGCCCTTATCGCGGAAAGATTGCACGAGTCCGCGCATTTCTTCTTGCAGGCCACCAATCGCCGAATGCAACGCGAGCCGCACCGCGGTGGGATACACGTCGTTGGTGCTCTGCGCGAGATTCACGTGCTCATTGGGATGCACGCGCGTGTACGTGCCGCGCGGTGAGCCGAGCAGTTCACAGGCGCGATTCGCAATCACCTCGTTGGCGTTCATGTTCGTCGAGGTGCCGGCGCCGCCCTGAATCATGTCCACGCGGAAGTGATCGTGGTGCGTGCCGGTGGCAATCTCGCGACAGGCTTTGATGATGGCTTCGCCGATATCCGCCGGTAGTCCGCCGATCTCCATGTTAGCGCGCGCGGCGGCTTCCTTCACCTGTGCGAGCGCAATCACGAGCTCAGGAAAATCTTTGAGCGTGACACCGGTGATTGGAAAATTTTCAATCGCGCGCAACGTCTGCACGCCGTACAGCGCACCCTGCGGCACATCGCGCTCGCCAAGTAGATCATGTTCGCGGCGCGTAGGACCACCGAATCCCGCCGCGCGATCACGTCCAGAAAGTGACGCATCTGCAGACTTGAGTCGCGCGGCGAGTACGCGTGCCGACCGTGCGAGCAACGCGGCGTGCAGTCGCGGTTGATCCTTGAGCAGTGGCTCGAGTACGTCCTTGTCGTACTTGAGCGCCACCAACGGCGCGAGCACGCGGCCGTCGGTGTGATGCGTGTCGTCGCCGAGCAGAATGCTCTCGCCCACAACATCGCCGGGTCCGAGTGTGGCCAAACGATGCGGCGTATCGCCCGTCGTGAGCTCAATGGCGAGCGTGCCTTCGAGAATCACCCAGAAGGCACAGCGCGCATCACCGTCCACAAACAGCGTGGTGCCCACCGCGTATTCACTCCGCTCAGCGGCGCGCGCGAGATGCCAGCGCAGTTGATCAGGCAGTCCGTCGAAGAACGGAATCGAGTTTAGGTCGTTGGCGCTCATAGAGAAGCTTACCTACATCCCGGGGCCAGTGGTGAGACGGCGCACGAGTCGGTACATGAACTCGAGGCCTTGATAGAACGCTTCCGTTTCGATCTTCTCGTTCATGCCATGCGCGTTGGGCGCGCTGTAAAACAGACCGCTTACGCCGTACACGGGAATTCCCGCTGCGCGGAAGTACGCGCCGTCCGTGGCGCCGGTGCTCATCGTCGGCACAACAGGCGTGCCAGCGAACACTTCTTGCGTGGCTCCTTCGATGGCGCGCAGCAGTTCTGGCGTGAGCGGTGACGACGGCGAACGCGAGTCTTCGCGCTCTACGGTGACTTTCACTGCGGTGTCATTGATCACGGCAACAAGACGCGCCTGCACGTCCGCACGATTCTCCTCGGGGAGAATGCGGCAGTTCACGGTGGCCTTGGCGCGCTGCGGGAGTGCGTTCATTGCGTGTCCGCCTTCGAGCAACGTCGCCACACAGGTCGTGCGCATGCGCGAGTTGTTCGAGAAGTCGCGCGCGACAATTGCAATCGCCGCAGTATCGCGCTCATTGGCCACCACGCGACGCATTGCCGCGCCGGTTTCGCCGCCGAGGATTTCGGCTTGGCGCGTGAAGTAGGCGCGCGTGGTTTCGTTCAAGCGCACAGGCTGATTCAGCGTGGAGAGGCGGTCGAGCGCGCGCGCCAACGAGTAGATGGCGTTGTCCGGACGCGGCACCGAACTGTGGCCACCAGAGTTCGTGGCTTCAACCGTAAAGTTCACGACGTACTTCTCAGCCGCCTGCACGTCGTTGGAGATGCGGCGATTTCCCTCCATGCGTCCACCGCC
>JAYUWY010000094.1:0-8541 GCA_043753285.1 Gemmatimonas sp.
CGCTCTGCCTGATGACTCCCGAGATTTACGAGCGCTGGGACGCCGCACTCGGCCCCGAACCGCTTGACCCAGCATTCACCGCCGCGATACTTTCGGGTATTCTTCGGGGGAGTCGCCGCGCTGTGAAAACTACGCTGATGGACCAAAAGCGCATCGCTGGCGTGGGCAACATCTACGCCAACGAAGCACTCTGGCGTGCCGGCATTCGCCCCTCACGCCGCGCGAACGCCGTCACGCGCGCAGAAGCCGCGCGACTCCACGCATCGCTACGCAACGTGCTCATCGAGAGCATCGCCAAGCGCGGCACCACATTTCGCGACTTTCAGGACGCGTACGGCAATCGCGGCGGCTTCGCCGCCGAGCTCAAAGTGTACGGTCGCGCGGGCCTGCCCTGCGCAAACTGCGGCATGCCGCTGAAAGTGTCCCACGCACTCGAAGGACGCAGCACCGTGTGGTGCACCTCGTGCCAGCGCTGAACGCATGAGCCCGCGTCGTCGCCGCCGTGGTCCGGTGCAACCTCCCAAAGACGTGGAGATGCGGATCGACAACATGCTCGCGCTCGTAAAGGACACCGCGCGCGACGTGCCCGGCGTGTATCGCATGACTTCTGCCGAAGGCGAGGTCATTTACGTTGGCAAATCCAAGTCGTTGCGCACGCGGTTGCTCAGCTACTTCCGCGCAAAGTTTCCCAAAGACAAAGGCGCGCGCATTCTGCGCGAAGCGGCGGCTCTGGAGTGGGAGCCACTGCCCAACGAGTTCGCCGCACTACTGCGCGAACTGCGCCTCATCAAACAGCTACGTCCGCGCTACAACGTCGCAATGAAGCGTGATGCGCGACATCACGCGTTTGTGCGCATCTCGCGCGCGCCGGCCCCGCGATTGCACGTCGTCCGCAGCGCCGGCACCGATGAGCACGGCACTTACTTCGGTCCGTTTCGCGGTGCGGTACAGCTCGACGACGCCATTCGTGAACTCAACGACGCGTTGGGCCTGCGCGACTGCGCGCTCGACACGCCAATGTTCTTTGCCGATCAGCCGGACTTGATGGATTTGCCGTCGCGCACGCCCGGCTGCATTCGCTATGAGATTGGCCGCTGCCTCGGCCCCTGCGTGGGTGCGGTGAAGGAAGCCGAGTACAATGCGGCGTTCGCGGCAGCGCGCGGATTTCTTGAGGGCGCGCATGATGCGCCCGTTGCGCTACTGCGTACGCGGATGGAAGCGGCGAGCGACAAGCTCGACTTTGAGCGCGCGGCGTTTTGGCGCGACAAACTGCAGAAGCTCGAAGCACTCCGCGAACAGTTCGCGCGCCTGCGCTTCGCGTTGGAATCTCTTTCGTTTACGTACATCGTGAACGGTGAGAAGGACGACGCGCGCGCGTATGTGATTCGTCGAGGCGTCGTGCGCCTCGAAGCCCCTGCGCCGCGCACGGCTGCCGAGCGCGCCGCGCTTGCCGCGCACACAGCAGAGCTACTCGGCGCCGACTCGCGTCCAAAGCAAACGGTACCGGGCCACGAAGTAGACGAAGTGCTGCTCATCGCCGGATGGTTTCGAAAGTTTCCCAAGGAACTTGAGCGCACCGACGCGCTTGCCGCGCGCACCGAGGAGCGCAGCGCGTGAGCGAGGCCGCATATCGCTACGCCGAAGCAACGCCGCATTCCACGGTTGCACCGTGGATCTTGAACTACTGGCAGTTTGAAGTCGACGAGATTCCCACCGACGGGCCGCCGTTCACGGTATGGCCAGACGGCTGCGTCAGCATCGCACTCATTCCCCATCCAGTCCCGGGCCCGCGCGTGATGCTTACGGGTCCTCGCGTGACGGCAATGCGCCCGCCGATGCGTCCGCGCAGTCGACTCATCGGACTTCGCCTGTGGCCCGATGTCGCGCTCCAGGTGCTCGGCGTCTCCGCGCGCGAGCTGCGCGACGCCACGGGACCCGCGCGGCCAGACATCGCCGCGCGATTCGCACCGCTTGCTGATCTGCTCAGCAGCACCGCAACACTCGATGAAGCGCGTCCCGTGCTCGATGCGTGGTGGACGCGGCTCTGTGGCGCATTACAGTCGCCGGACCCGCAGATGCGCCGCGCCGTGCAGTTCATCGTCGCTGAACGCGGCGAAGTTGAAATGCCAGCAGTGGCGCGTGAGGCGACGCTCGGCCTGCGCCAATTGCAGCGGCGGTTCCTCGAGGCCACGGGACTCACGCTTCGTGAGTGGGCGCGCGTGCGCCGCCTGCGCGAGTCGCTCGCGCTGCATATGACGGGTGCGCCGTCCGGATGGTCCGAAGTCGCAGCAACGGTGGGATTCGCCGATCATCCGCATCTCACGCGCGAGTTCGTCACGCTCACGGGCTTGGTGCCGACGGCAGCCGCGCGGCAGCTCGGCGCCACGCAGCACCGTGATGTGCGCCCCTAGGCGACGCAGCAGATGTCGCGCGCGTTCAAGCGCGGTGCGCATTTGACACGCAGATTCTTCCATCATCCCTACTGGAGATTTTGCATGCGTCGCGCGCTGTCTTTCATCGCTTTCTCGCTCGCACTCGCAACGCCCGCAAGTGCTCAGGCGCCGGAGCCCTCGGCCAGCCTCACGCGGGCGCGTGCAGCGCTTGCTCCAGTGCAGCGAATTCTCGGCACCTGGGAGGGTGAGGCTCGCGTGACGGAGCGCGGCGGAGCGCCCCTTCGCGTACTGCAGAGCGAAGACATCATTGCTGGCGCCTCGGGCACTGTCATCATCATTCGCGGGACGGGACGCGATCCCAACACGCGCGCCATTGTCTTTGAGGCCGCCGCCACATTGTGGTTCGACGCTGAGGCCGGTCGCCTGCGGATGCGCACACACCGCGACGGCCGCGGTGTCGAGCCGGACGTCGAGGTGCGCCCCGATACCATCATCTGGGGCTTCCCAGTGCCCGGCGGTCGCGTGCGCTACGTCATCGCGCTCACGGACTCTTCGTGGCACGAGGTTGGGACGTATGAGCGCCCCGGTGTGGCCCCGGTCACAACGATTGACATGCGTTTGCGGCGCACCGGACGGTGACAAGTGCTATTCTTTTTGTATGCGAGTCCTGGTCGCCGACGATGATCGTGCAATGAACATGCTCCTCTGCCAGATGCTGCAGGTGGCGGGGCATCAGCCTATTCCGTCCTATGACGGCGCGAGCGCGCTGATGGCCGCGATGCGCACACCGCCGCCCGATCTTATCGTGCTCGACCTGCAGATGCCCGCTGGTGACGGCACGACCACACTCACCAAACTCAAACAGTCCGCAAAGACGGCACTGATTCCCGTGCTCATCGTCACGGGATCGTCTGACGCGCCGACGCACGACAAAGTCCGCATGCTCGGCGCCGCGGGCCTGCTCACCAAACCCGTGAGCCCTGACACGTTTATTGACGCGATCGAAGCGTACGGCCCACCCGCGCCGCCCAAAAAGACGCGCTAGCGCTCGTCAGCGAGCGGCACGAGCTCCGCGCTCGCCACGCCGTTCTCAATGGTCAGAATCGCCACACAGGGCGTGAGCTTGAACCGCCGCGGACCCGCGGCACCTGGATTCACAATCAAGCGACCATCCACGCGCTCAATCATTTGTTGATGCGTGTGGCCGTACACGCACACATCCGCATCATACGCCGCGGCCACCTGCGCAGGTGATGGGCGGCCCAACTCGTGTCCGTGCTGCACGTGAATGCGCAGGCCGCCGATCGTGACGTCGAGCGCTTCGTGCAGCTCGGGCTCAAACGGATCGTCGCAGTTGCCATACACCGCTTGCACCGGCGCAATCAGCGCGAGTTCGCCGAGTATGGTGGCCGAGCACACATCGCCCGCGTGCAGAATGTGCGAGACGCCCGCAAAGACTTCGTGCACCTGCGTGCGTAGCAACCCGTGCGTGTCGGAGATGAGACCAACGCGAATCACTCGTCCGCTGCGCCCCAGCGAGGTGCGAGGGTGTTGGGCACGCCGAGGTGGTCAAGCGCGCGCGCCACAATGAAATCTACCAACTCAGAAATCTGCGACGGCTTGTTGTAGAAGCCTGGCGATGCAGGCATCACAGTGGCGCCCGCCATCGTCACGCGTCGCATGTTCTCGAGATGAATCAATGACAGTGGCGTCTCGCGCGTCACCATCAGCAACGGCCGACGTTCCTTGAGCGCCACATCCGCGGCGCGCTCCACCAGCGAACGCGACGTGCCAGCGGCGATGCTCGCCAACGTGCCCATCGAGCATGGGCAGATCACCATGCCGCCCGCCAGCGACGAACCAGACGCTGGCGCCGCACCCCGATCGCCGTCGTCGTACACGGTCACGAGCGTGTCGAATCGCTTCGCACCCACCGCCACGCGCAGTCCCGCGAGATCCGCCACGTCGCTCTCAGTGCGCAACAATCGAAATCCATGCGAGCTCACAATCAGCGACACGCGACGCTCAGCCACCAACAACTGCTCGAGCAGACGAATGCCGTACGGCGCGCCCGATGCGCCCGTCACCGCCATCACGATTGGAGCATCACCCACCAAAGCACGCGTCACGAGAGAAAGATCCGGTCCGCAAGCACGAACCCGAGAAAGGTGAGCGAGATGACGCCATTCATCGTGAAGAACGCCGCGTCGAGTTTGGAGAGATCATCCGAGCGCACAAGCGAATGCTCATACGCCAACAGCAGACCGACGGTGCCCACACCGCACCACGCGAGCAGCCCAAGTCCCGCCGCCCACACCGTCGTCGCGAGCGCCAACACCGTCACCACGTGTAGCACGCGCGCGATGCCAATCGCGCGCGCCACACCAACGCTTGCCGGAATTGAGTGCAGCCCCTGCGAGCGATCAAACTCAATGTCCGGCAGCGCGTACAACACATCAAAGCCGCCACTCCACGTCATCACGCCGAGCGTCAGCGTCATCAACATCCACCACGGCGAACTCCACACACCCGTCACGGCCAAATATCCGCCCACCGGCGCAATCGCGAGCCCGAGGCCAAGCACGAGATGCGCGTAGCGCGTAAAACGCTTTGTAAACGAATAGAAGCACACCCACGCCAGCGCGAGCGGCGACAAATACAGACACAGCGGATTCAACTGCCATGCGGCGAGCACAAACAGAATCGCAGCCATCAACACGGTCACCCATGCATCGCGCACACCGATGGCTCCCCGCGGAATCTCTCGCTGCGCCGTGCGCGGATTGCGCGCGTCATACTCGCGGTCCACGATGCGATTCACCGCCATCGCCACCCAGCGCGCCGACGTGAATGCGACGATCACCCAGCCCACCATCACCCAGGTGATCTCCCACTCCAGCGACGCAATCGTCACGCCCACCAGCGCAAACGGCATCGCGAACACGGTGTGCGGCAACTTCACGAAGCTCATCCAGCGCGCCGCACGTCCTTCCCCCGCGTAGGTCTGGCCTTCGCGAGTCGCAGGTGAGGACGCGTTAGACGTGCTCACAGCGGCTTGATTCCCAACGACGGCCACATCGCGTCCACCTTGGACTTGGTCGCGGCGTCCATCTCAATCACCGTCGGCCAATTGCGCGTGAAGCCTTCCTCCGGCCACTTCTTCGTGCCGTCGATGCCCATCTTTGAGCCGTACGTAAACGCGCGGCTCGAGTGATCGAGCACATCCACCGGTCCCATCGTGAAGCGCGTGTCGCGCTCGGGGTCAATATTGTTGAGCGCCACCCACCACGCTTCCTGCGGATTGCGCACGTCCACCCAATCGTCGACGACCACAAGCACCTTCGCGAGTGACATCAAGCCAGCACCCCACAGCGCGTTCATCGTCTTATACGCGTGCCCTGGGTACTGCTTCTTGATGCTCACCAACACGAGGTTGTGAAATACGCCCTCGGCTGGCATGTGATAATCCACAATCTCCGGCGTCGTGAGCTTGAGCAGCGGGAGAAAAATTCGCTCTGTGGCGTGCCCGAGATAAAAGTCTTCCATCGGCGGCCGGCCAACAATCGTCGCGATGTATACCGGGTTCTTGCGCATCGTCACCGCCGTGACGTGCACGCGCGGATACAAATCAGCTTCGGAGTAATAACCCGTGTGATCGCCGAACGGCCCTTCGGTCACGAGCGGCTCGCTCGGATCGATGTAGCCCTCAATGACAATCTCTGCGTCAGCCGGCACTTCCAAGTCACAGGTGAGCGCCTTGGCGAGCTTCACCGGCGACTTGCGCAGGAATCCAGCAAAAATGAACTCATCGATGTTCGGCGGAAGCGGCGCGCTCGCCGAATACATCGAGGCGGGATCTGCGCCCACCACAATGCACACCGGCATCTTCTCGCCCTTCTCCGCCATCTGACGCCAATGCTCGGCGCCCGTCTTATGGCGCTGCCAGTGCATCGCCACGTGCTTCTTGCCCATCTGCTGCACGCGGTACATGCCCACGTTGCGAATGCCGCGCTTGGGATCCTTGCTCACGACCGCCGTCATCGTGATGAACGGTCCGCCATCCTCTGGCCACGTCGTGAGGATTGGCAACTTGTCGAGATCGATGTCGTCGCCGCGCCACACGACTTCTTGGCACGCCGGTGTGCCCGACGCCATGCGCGGCGGAAACTTCGCGATCTCCATCAAGCGCGGAAGCAACTGCAGCTTGCCGAGGAATCCCTCGGGCACCTTCAAGTCCATCAGCTTCGTGATGCGATCGCCGTGATCGTCGAGCTTCTCCACGCCCAGCGACATCGACATGCGCGACATCGAACCAAACAAGTTGAGCGCCGCGGGAATCGGCGAGATGCTTCCGTCGCGAAGTACCGGCTTCTCAAACAGCAGTGCGGGGCCACCACCGGGCATCTTCATCGCGCGGTCGGCGATCTCGCACATCTCCAAATGCACGGAGACGGGCTGCGAGATGCGAACGAGTTCGCCACTCGCCTCAATGGCAGCGATGAACTCCTGGAGCGTATCGAGCGTCTTGGTCACGGCAGTGTGTGGGAGTCTTACTTCGTGCCGATGTGCAACGCCGAGATGCCAAACGTCAGCGTCTCAAAGTGCACATCGCGAAATCCGGCGGCGGTCATGTGTGCGGCCAACGCCTGTGTTTCGGGAAAGTTTGCCACGGAGCGTGGCAAGTACGTGTACGCCGTGCGATGTCCGCTGATGAGACGACCAATGAGCGGCAACACGTTGTGGAAGTAGAACAAGTAGCCCGCACGCACCAGCGGCATGCGCGGAGTTGAGAATTCGAGAATCACAAACCGCGCGCCAGGCTTGAGCACGCGATGCACTTCGCACAGTCCCGCGCCGAGATCCGCCACGTTGCGAATGCCGAATGCGACAATCGCGCCGTCAAACGACTCCGAGCGCAGCGGCAGCGCCATCGCGTCGGCGACTACAGGCACCAACACGTCGCGCGGCGCTTTGCCTAGTCCGGCGGTCAACATTGGCTGCGCGAAATCCGCACCGACAATCGCGCCCGCAAACCCCGCCTGACGCGACAACTCCGTGCCAACGTCGAGTGTTCCCGCGCAGAGATCGAGATACGTGCCGCGCGGCGTCGCCGTCCAGCCAAGGCGACGCAACGCCACCTTCCGCCAGCGGCGATCGATGCCGAGCGAGAGAAGTCGGTTGAGCAAATCGTAGCGCGGCGCAATCTCGGAGAAAATCCGCTGCACGTATGTGCGCTTCCCCTGCACCGACGCGCCCTCGGCGGCGGCGTCAGCCTCGCGCGCCTCTTGGTCGAGCGCTGTCATCATAGAGCCGAAAGTTGCCCGATAGCGTGACGTCGGGCAAGTTTCTGTCCAGCGAAATGGCACGCCCCACCCTCGATCTTCCTAATCTCCCCGACGCGGACGTCGTCAGCCTCGCGCAGCGGGGCAACGAGGCGGCCTTCCGCGAGTTGATCCGTCGCTATGAGCGACCGGTCTTCTCACTCGTGTACCGTATGGTGCGCGACACCGCCGCGGCCGAAGATCTCGCGCAGGACAGCTTCATCAAAGTCCTGAATCATCTCGACAAGTACCGGCCCGAGTTCAAGTTCTCGAGCTGGCTGTTTAAGATCGCCAACAACGTCGCAATCGACTATCTCCGCAAGCGTCAGCTCAACACCGTCTCGATGGACGGCTCGCCGCACGCCGGCACCGCGTCGGAGGTAGAAGCCAGCCGATTTGAGCTCGCCGATGACGCCGAGTCGCCGCTGGACGAACTCGCGTCGCGTGAGCTGGGCGCAATTATCGAGCAAGCCATCGCCGGCCTTCGTCCCGAATACCGAAACTGCATCATGCTCCGGCACGTTGAGGGGCGTAGCTACGAAGAGATCGCCGCGACTTTGGATTTACCGCTGGGCACGGTCAAGACATACATACATCGGGCGAGACATCAGCTCAGAGAAGCACTAGAACATCTGAGAGAATGACGTGAGAGTTGAGACGTGAGACTTGAGAAACGGCGGTGAATCTGTCCGCCCGAAAGGAAGCCGAACCTCAAGTCTCACGTCTCAAGTCTCAAGTCCCAAGTCTCACGTCTCAAGTCCCCAGCTGAAACCTGAATACACTCCGCTCCGTATTGCTCCCCAGGAGACCTCAATGCACCACCGTCA
>JAYUWY010000095.1:0-2054 GCA_043753285.1 Gemmatimonas sp.
GACTGAACATGCATTCCCGTCTGCACGCGCTGACCCGTCGCGAGTGACGAGAGTTCAAAGAAGATGAGGTTGCCGCTGACTACGACGCCATCGCGATTCACGATGAGCACCGGATCTGTGCTGGTGGCCAACGCAGCCGCGAGGGCCGCGCCCGACGCGGTCGCATTGCGCTCGGCGGTATCGCGAGCTTCAGCTTCACGCAGTGCCCGCACACGCTCAATCTCGAGGAGCGTGATCAACATGCCGACGCCCATACCAACGAGCAGAGGCAAGCCGCCAAACGTGAGGAACTGCGCCAAGATCGGGCGCGGACCCAAGAAGTGCGTGAGCGGCTCGAGCGCGCGCATGATGGCGTACGCCACGAGCGTTGAGCCCAATGTGAGACGCGCGACGTCGGTGGTGCCCTGCTGGCGGAGCAGGATGTGCCAGCCCGCCGATCCGTACGTCACGGCCCATGCCGCTGCGAGTAGTGACACGCGCACGAGGTACAGCGCCAATGACTGCTCTGACTGCGGCGCGGTAGGGAGCATCGCGAGCGCTGCTGCGCCGCCGATGGTCACACTCACGAACACGACGCGCTTGAGCGGCCGCCGACGTTCGGGCGCCGCGAGCGCCTGCATGCCCGTGAGCAGCGAGCGGAGGTGCCACCACGCTGCCGCCATCGACAACACCGAGAACCACAGCCGCACATTGCTCAGCGGCGTAATGTTCGCCGAGAGGAGCGCGAGACCGGCGGCCAGACTGTAGACAGCAAGCGCCGCCCAGGTGCGAGACCATTCGCGCACATACGCGCGATCGTACTGCGCGGTGAGGCGACTGAACGTCCAAGCAAAGCCCAGGGCGATGATGACCAGCACGCCCGAGGCGGAGACGAAAAGCGGAATGCGCACCCGGAGGAAGATAGCGGTTCTAGGGTCGCAATGAACCGATGCCGCGCACGGGGAGCCTCAGACTATCCTTCAGCGTGCCCGACGCCCCGATCCTCGATCTCACCGCCACGCGCCTCGCCGCGGCCCGCACGCTCCTGCACGAGCGCTTCGGGTATCCCGACTTTCGGCCTGGCCAAACGCAGGCTGTGGAGTCGGTGCTCGCGGGTCGCGACACGCTGGTGATTTTGCCCACGGGCGGTGGAAAGTCGCTCTGCTATCAGGTTCCGGCGCTGGTGCTCGATGGGCTCACGGTCGTCATCTCGCCCCTCATCTCCCTGATGAAGGACCAGGTGGACGCCCTCGAAGCGCGCGGGCTCGCGGCGACCTACATCAACTCCACGCTGAGCACCGCCGAGGCCAGCGCGCGCATGGCGCGCGTCCAGCGCGGCGAGATCAAGCTGCTGTATCTCGCACCAGAGCGATTCGACCTCGGCAAGTTCGCAGAGCGCCTGCGCGACATTGGCGTCACGCTCTTGGCCGTGGACGAAGCCCACTGCATCAGCGAGTGGGGACACGACTTTCGGCCCAGCTACCTGCGCGTCAAAGAAGTGCGCAAGCGGCTCGGTAATCCGCCCACCGTCGCCCTCACGGCGACAGCCACGCCGGAAGTCCGCGAAGACATCGCCAAGCAGTTGGAGCTCGACAATCCCACGGTGGTCATCACGGGATTCGACCGAACCAACCTCGCGTATCACGTCATTCCCACGAAGAACGACGCAGCAAAGGACGAAACGCTCGTATCGTTGCTAAAGGAGCATGACGAGGGCGTCGCGATTGTGTATGCGTCCACACGCAAGACCGTGGAGCGCATCGCCGGCGTGCTCACCAAGGCGAAGCTGCCAGCGCTGGCGTATCACGCAGGACTCGACGATACGCACCGGGCCGATGTGCAAGACGCGTTCATGAGCGAGCGCGTGCGCGTGATTGTCGCCACGAATGCCTTTGGAATGGGTATCGACAAACCCAACGTGCGGCTCGTCGTGCACCACGCGATGCCGGGCACGCTCGAGGCATACTATCAGGAAGCCGGACGCGCGGGACGTGATCGCCAACCCGCCACGGCGATTCTCCTGCACGCGTTTCCCGATCGCTTCATGCACGAGTTCTTCATCAAGGGCGCGCTGC
>JAYUWY010000096.1:0-2053 GCA_043753285.1 Gemmatimonas sp.
GGCGAGAGTGTGGAGAAGGTGATGATTAAGCAGTTCCCGCGTGAGTTCGACGTAGGCTTCACGGCGCAGATGGAAGCCGAGCTCGACAAGGTTGAAGAAGGCACGCTCGGCTGGAAGACGGTGCTCAAGGAATTCTGGTCGCCGTTTGCGCACGCGTTGTCGACAGTTGATGCCGAAGCGCTGATTCGTGAAGCGCACGATCTCTCGGCGCTCGACACGGAGCGCTGCCCGGATTGCGGTGGCAAGCTGTTGCCGAAGGGTGGATTCTTTGGTCCGTTCGTGGCCTGCGAGAATCATCCTAAGACGTGCAAGTTCACGCGTCCGCTGAAGGGCAAGAAGGAACCGCCAGTGTTGACGAAGTACGCATGCCCCATCTGCACTCAGCCGATGGTCGTGCGTCGCTCGCGCTCTGGTGAGTTCTTGGGTTGCTCGACGTTCCCCAAGTGCAAGGGCACGAAGTCAATGCCAACGGGAGTCTTGTGTCCCAAAGACGGCGGCGACATTGCCGCACGTCGCTCCAAGAAGCGCGGCAAGGCGTTCTACGGCTGCGAGAACTATCCGAAGTGCGACTTCGTGTGTTGGGATAAGCCAGTTGCTGAGAAGTGCGCGGAGTGCGGCTTTGTGGGCGCCGAAGCGAAGAGCAACAAGACGCGTGGCCATTTCCGGAAGTGCCTCAAGTGTGCCAATGAGTGGGACATTGAGGTGGCAGAAGGAACAGAGAGCGTGGAGCCAGCAACGGCGTGACGGACACACAAGCCATTCACGTAGTGGGAGGCGGCCTCGCTGGCAGCGAGGCCGCCTTTCAGTTGGCGGAACGCGGTCATGACGTTGTGCTGCACGAGATGCGCGGCGCACCGGACAATCGCGGTACGCCCGCGCATCGCACGGAGGGGCTCGCCGAGTTGGTGTGCTCCAACACGTTCAAGAGCACGGATGTGAGCAATGCGCACGGCTTGCTCAAAGGCGAGATGCGTGCGTTGGGTTCGTTGATTCTCGAGTGCGCGGACGCAGCGCGTATTCCGGCGGGCACCGCGCTCGCGGTGGATCGCGACATTTTCTCTGCGGCCGTGCAGGCGCGCATTGCGGCGCATCCGCGGATTACTATTTCGCGCGACGAAGTGACGTCGTTACCAGATGTTGGCATCATTGCGACGGGGCCGCTGACGAGTGATGCGCTCGCTGCATCAATCGCCGCGCACATTGGCTCAGCTTCGTTGGCGTTCTACGATGCGATTGCGCCGGTGCTCGCGTCGGAGTCCATCGATACCACGATTGCGTTTCGTGCCGCGCGCTGGGGCAAGGAGACGATGGCGGAGGCCGGGCCTGAGGGCGCGTATCTCAATTGCCCGATGAACAAGGACGAGTACGACGCGTTCATCGCGGCGATGATTGAAGCCGACTTGTATCACTCGCATGAGTTCGAAGACATTCCGTACTTCGAGGGCTGTATGCCTGTCGAGGAAATGGCGCGTCGTGGCGCCGAGACGTTGCGGCACGGTCCGATGAGACCCGTGGGGATTATTGATCCGCGCACGGGGAAGCGTCCGTGGGCCGTGTTGCAGTTGCGCCAGGAAGATCGCGCGGGCCGGATGTGGAATCTCGTGGGCTGTCAGACGCGCATGCGCTATCCCGAGCAGGCCAAAGTGTTTCGCTCGGTGCCGGGTTTAGCCAACGCAGAGTTCTTACGCTTTGGCAGCATTCATCGCAATTCGTATCTGAACGCGCCGCAGGTGCTCTCGCCGCATTTGTCGCTGCGCGATTCGCCGACGACACTATTCGCGGGTCAGCTCACGGGCGTTGAGGGCTACACCGAGAGCACGGCGACGGGCATTATGGCGGGTATCAATCTGGATCGGATGCTGCGCGGGGAGTCTCCCGTGACGCCGCCTCCCACGACGATGTTGGGCGCGTTGTACAGGCATTTGCGTGACGCAGATCCTAAGCATTTCCAGCCGATGAACGCCAATTTTGGATTGTTGGACGAGTTGGCCGACCCGCCGCGCGACAAGGCGCTCAAGCGGGAGCGATATGCAGAACGGGCGTTACAGACGCT
>JAYUWY010000097.1:0-2052 GCA_043753285.1 Gemmatimonas sp.
ACCGCACCCATCATCGCAAAGAATCGCATCGTCAATTCACCAGGTGGTACGCGCCGACGGTGGCGAGAATGACGCCGAGCATTGCCGTCATCACGCTCAAGCCAAAGTACAGTCGGTCCAGCGCCGCATACTTCCGCTGATTGATCAACGAGAGCGTGTGCAGCTGATCCGTGAGTTCAGTCGTGAGATTGTCCATGCGCAACTCACTCCAAATCTCGCGGTACGTCTGGCGATCGCGCGCCACCGCATCCGCATGGAACAACACGCGCATTGACGACCCTGGCACCACCTGCGACGGCAACTCGTGTGCGGGCGGCGGCGGCATACCGCGCGGTCGCAACGCCGATATCGCCTGTGCGATGTAGTAGACCGTCACCACCACATACACTGCGAGTTCGACGCCGATGAGAATCGCCCAGCCGCCGAGCGTGGGCAGCAACGATGCGCCGCCGCGCACGACGAGCAGTACAGCGACGGCATTCAGCACGCTCATCACAACCAGCGCGAAGCGTGCCTTCTTATCACCGAGCTCAATGAGATCCTGCGCTTGCTTCACCGCGTTGACGAGCGCCTTGTAGCGGTCGGCCGGATCGAGCAGTCCGCGCTCAGAATCAAGCTTGCGCAGCGCCTTCTCGGCCTTGTCTGTGTCGGAGCCCTTCGTCGTGTCGCTCACGGGGTGCGCAGTGCCTCTTGGAGGGCGTTTCGATCGACATATCCGCGCTCAAGATAGTCTCCAACGACCGCATCCAGCGCGCTGCGCGTCCACGCATCGTACTGGCGCAAGTACGCATCCCAGGTCGCGTTGCCGCTTCCACTGCGCAAATAGTCCGGCGTCGGGTGAAAATCTTCGCGGCTGTAATGACACAGCGCGAGCAACGGCACGGTGTACGCCAACCGTTTGCGCGCCTCCGCATGTCCGGCGTCGAGTTCTTTGCGCAGCCGCTCAAAACTTTTTCGGATGCGTTGCAACACGCGCACGTTCTCAATGCCCAAGCGAATCGCGTTGGCGCGTAACTCATCCCACTCGGCCTCATCCTTCGGGAAGACTAGCTCGACACATTCTGCCGCCGAGGGATCGAAGCTCACCTCGTGATCAAACACCTTCTCGCGGAGCAACTCATACTCCGCGCGATCCGCCGGTGTGAGTTCGTCGGTGTTCAGGATGAGTAGCACGGAGCACTGCCGGTCATCGCGTAGCGTCGAGAGGTAGCCGAGCACGTCGCGCATGCGCAGCTGCGCACCTCGGCGTTCGAGATCGTCTACGCAAATGAGATACTGCTGCACGCTGCGCAACAGAAACGCGTGCGCGAGTCCACCCGCATTCAGTTTGCCGGCGAGCGCCGTCAATTCGTCCGTCGGCTTCAGCGCGCGCGATATCGACGTGCCCACGCGCACCACAGAGCGCGTGAGAAGGCTTGGCTGCTCGGATTCAGGAACGGGCGGTCGCGTCGCAGCGACCACTTCGGAGTAGTCATCCCCATTGGCCAGCACCGCGTCGCGAAGCTCGGCGAGCGACTCGACGCCAAACAGCGACACGTAGCTATAGCGCGACCAACGCTCGGGCTCGCGCGCCGCGAACTTCTTGAGGGAGTCCTTCCAGAGATACGTCTTGCCGCGACCCCATTTGCCCTTGAGCACGACCACCGTCGGCACCGGGGAGGTGATGACGCTGCGCAGAGCCAGCTTCACTTGGGCAGTACTCACGCAGGTCCTCGGGGGCAGAGTGTTCCAAAGCTAGCAAACGCGGCCGCCGGATGCTTCCGGCGGCCGCGTTTGTGTTTTGCTTGCTGCGAGAGTCGGGACGGCGGGATTCGAACCCGCGACCCCCTGAACCCCATTCAGGTGCGCTACCGGGCTGCGCTACGTCCCGTCCGTTGCCAACACGGACAGAGCGAGGAAGCTAGCGGGTCGCCCCCCAGAAATCCACTCGCCTTGACGCTCCCCGCCCTTCCTACTAGGCTGCATTCCAGATGCACTCCCACTCGCTCACCCCCGTCTCGTATTACTACGCGCCCCGTATCCCGGGACGCGGAGTCCGAGCCGTACGCGCAT
>JAYUWY010000098.1:0-4096 GCA_043753285.1 Gemmatimonas sp.
GAGTTGCAGCGGGAGTTGCAGCGGGAGTTGCAGCGGGAGCTGCAGCGGGAGTTGCAGCGGGAGTTGCAGCGGGAGTTGCAGCGGGAGTTGCAGCGGGAGTTGCAGCAGGCGTTGCTCCGGGCGTTGCTGCTGCCGGTCGTGCACCAGCTCCAGCTGCCGGAGTAGTCGTCGCACGTCCACCGCGCGCGGGTGCTGCGGGTGTCGCTGCAGCATCAACAGGTGCCGTGGTGCCTTCTGCCAGATTCCAGTCCCACGGTGACGTTGTGACGCGCGTGGCCATCGGCGTGGTGTTCTGCTGCGTGCGGCTGGCACCGGCTCCTCCGCCACCGCCGCCACCAAATCCACCTGCACCGCCTCCAGCCACGCTCATCACCGGCGCCTGATTGAAGTACACCGGCACCTGCGCGTTGTAGCCGTACGCGATGGGGCTGTTGCGATCAGACACCACGCCGCGCATCACCGAGCCGCGCGCAAACAATCCGGCGGGCTCTTCAATCGTGATGCCTGTGGTGAGATTGTACTCGGGGAAGATGTTGGCCGTCGCGCCTTCTACGATGAGCGTGCCGCCTTCTTTTACGAACTTCCACAATTCGAGCAGTCCCTCGTAGCCCATGCCACCGCGAATGTCGTCCGCCGAATCATTGACGCCGAGGTTTGGCGTTTTGTCTGTGCGCTGGTACGGCAGCGGCATCGTGCCGGTCATTGCGATGCCGTTCACCTGCGCCTGCGCCGATCCACCGACGTGCGGGAAGATGATGACATCATATCGCGCGCGCAGATTGCCCTCGCGCAGCTTCTGATCGGCGAAGTAGGTGTACGGCACGCCGTATGTGTCGAGCGCGGCGCGCACCCAGCCTTCGTTCTGCGTGTTCTGCCACGCGTGGATGTAGCCGATGCGCGGCACGTCCAAGTTGTGCATCGCAACAGTCGGCATCGCGGCAACTGCGACGCCGGTGAGTCCGAGTTCAGTCAGCACCGGGCCAACCTTCGCCACGTCGGCGTCGGGAATGATGAATGAGCCCGCGCGGAAACGACGACCGCCCGCATCGAAATCGACCTCAGCGGACTGCATCGCAACATCCTTCAAACGGAAGCGCATCGTCACGAGCGCGTTGTCTGTGGTGTGATCCACCACCACCACGCGACCAGTGCCGCTAATGCCACCCGTCGCGCGCGCCGGGACTGTGAGGCGCGTCATCGCCCGCGTGAGCACCGACGAATCGGCCACGGGCTGAATCACCACGTTGCGCATCAACTGGAACGTCCAGCCCGTGTCGTCATACGGACGCGGATTGGCGGGCGAGAAGTTCTGCACCGAGAAGTACATGTCGGCGAGTGTGCGATACGGCTGATCCGCGCGCACGATGTAATCGCCACGCTGCACGCGCACGCTGCCGAGCGTGAACGTTGCATCGGCCACGTGAATCTCCAAGCCCTGACGCTGCAGTTCATTCACGGCGTCCACGGCATCCACACGACGACGCTGTCCGGCAGGAATCACCCACGCGTACGGCGCTTCGGTGCGACCCTTGGTGACGGCGCGCTTGTTCTTCAGCCAGTAGTTCTCGAGGTACAGACGACGGTTCGACGCAAAGTGGTCGAGCGAGAAGATCAACGCCGACTGTCCGATGTTCACCGAGTTGCGCGGTCCCCACGCAATTTCTGGCAGCGGCGGATTGGGACGGTACCACTCGCGGCTCGTCGTGTTGGGCGGCACGCGCAGTGTGGCCACATTGTCTGGGCCATAGCTCTGCACTTCATAGAAGCGACCAATCGCGTTGTGCGAGTGCGCGGCGAAGAACAGATAGTTGGGCGTCCAGCCATCGTAGAAGCCATACGTCCACACACCTGGCACGCCGCGCTTCGTCATCTCCATCACATCGACCTGCGCCAGCGTCCACCACTCGGTCACCGTGATGGGATCCAGCCACTCGTTGTACGGGCCCGTGCCGGTGGACGTGTAGAGATACGACACCGACTCGTGCAGGTCGTGCATCACCTGCGGCGTCCACTCGAGGAAGAGCCTGTTGGTGTTGCGCGTGAGCGCCAAGAACTGGCCCATGCCGTCGCGATTATTGTCGTGCGCGACATACTTGCCCCAGTACATCAGCGGCAAACGCGCTTCGCCCGCGGGACGCGTCTTGTTGAAGTAGTACGTATCCACCTGGCGCTCGCGACCGTCCACTTCGAGCACCGGTGTGATGAACACGATGCTGTTGCCGCGAATGTTCTTCATGATGTCAGACTCCGACACCGCGAGACGATACGCGAGCTCCATCAACATCTCGGGGCCGCCGGTCTCACCAGAATGCAAACCGGACGTCACCCAATAAATGGGTTTCGTCATCTGAATGAGCTCACGCGCGCGCGCATCGGACGTGCGACGCGTGTCGGTGAGTTCCTTCAAGCGATCGCGATGCTGCTCGAGGTTGGCGATCGTCGCTTCGTCCGACGCGGCGAGCACGTACATATCGCGTCCTTCTTCAGAGACGCCAATCTTCCACACCTTGATGCGATCAGACGCCGCATCGAGCGCCTGATAGTAGCGGTGAATGTCCGCCGCGTAGGTCAACTCGCCTGGCGTACCGACCACGCGACCCAAGAACGCCAACGGCGTGGGCACAGTCGCAGAGGCCGGGAGATGGTCCACGAGCTCGGTGGTGATCCGCGAGTCCTGCAGCAACGCGCGAATCTGGCGCGTGTAGGCGGTATCGTTGGGCTGCTGAGCTTGCTGCGCCACAGCGAAAGCAGGAGCGAGGGCGACGCCAAGTAGAATGGCGCGCGCGCGAACGGCAACGGACATACAAACTCCGGATGCGGTGGGGGTGGAACGTCCAGAGAACCTACGCGCGACTGGCCCCGAGCGCTTGCCGCGTGGTATTCTTGCCCCATGCCCCGCACGACAGACCCCGCACTCGCGAAACTCCGTGAAGTCTGCCTCGACCTCCC
This sequence comes from Gemmatimonas sp., assembly GCA_043753285.1. Lineage (GTDB taxonomy): Bacteria > Gemmatimonadota > Gemmatimonadetes > Gemmatimonadales > Gemmatimonadaceae > Pseudogemmatithrix. The sequence continues at coordinate 2,950 of JAYUWY010000098.1, forward strand.
TGAGGCTCACGAAGTCCCTGCGTGGGGCACGTTCACGTGGCGCACCAAGAAGATCTTCGCGATGTACGCGATGCCCTCAGACTCCAAGCACAGCGGCGGGCGGCCGGGCGTGTGGCTCGCGGCAGCGCCGGGCAATCAGTCACTGATGGTGCGCGAACGCCCCGAGCGCTTCTTCGTGCCGCCGTACGTGGGCACCAGCGGCTGGATTGGCGTGTGGCTCGACAAACGCCCCTCGTGGAAAGAAGTCGCCGCGCTCGTCGAGGACTCGTGGCGACTCACCGCGCCCAAGAAAGCCGTCAGCCTCCGATAGATCCCACACGATCAACATCATCGCAAACGCTTAGCGAATTCGCTTGCCCAACAGCACGATGCCAACAACCACCGCGCCCACGAGTACGCCGAACACACCGTCCAACACCGCCTTCACCACAAAATCCAACGAGCCCGCGCCTGCGGCGATGCCTTCGAGCAAATGCTCCATCGGCGCGATGCCGTGCGCCACAATGCTGCCGCCCACGAGGAACATGGCCGCCGTGCCCACCACTGTGAGCGAGCGCAATAGCCACGGCGCTACCCACAGAATGAAATCGCCAAAACCGCGCGCCGAACCCGCCATCGCGTTCGTGCCCGCCGTGCGCGTGAGCTGCAAGCCGAGGTCATCCAGCTTCACAATTGCCGCCACGAGTCCGTACACGAGAATCGTGATGCCTACGCCAATCACGCTCAGTGCGCCAATCTGTTGCGGCATTGGTGCGGTGGCCATGGTACCCAACGCGATGACAACAATCTCCGCCGAGAGAATGAAGTCCGTACGAATCGCACCTTTGATTCGCACTCTCTCGAGAGCCACTAAGTCCACTTCCGGATCTGCGAGCGCGACAATGCGTTCCTTGCGCGCTTCCAACTCCGCGGCGGCTTCGTCTTTGTGTAAATACTTGCGCAGCAACTTCTCGACACCTTCGAAGCACAGAAACGTGCCGCCAATCATCAGGAGCGGCACAATCAGGCGCGGGGCGAACGCGGAAATGAGCAACGCCGCGGGCACAAGAATGAGTTTGTTGACGAACGATCCCTTCGCCACCGCCCACACCACTGGCAGTTCCCGATCCGCTTGAAAGCCGGACACTTGCTCGGCGTTGAGCGCGAG
>JAYUWY010000099.1:0-4090 GCA_043753285.1 Gemmatimonas sp.
GCAACGAACACGGCGTTGCCCACGCTGCCTTCGTTTTCGGCGTGGCTCGTGAGCTTGGTGCCGTCGAATCCCATGGCGGCTGCGGCGGATGGTGCGATGCTGCCGCTCGTGATTTTCACGCTGGCGTTTGGCCTCGCACTCGGTCGCATCGAAGAGTCGCGACGCGATGCCGTGGTCGGCGTGTTTCGCGGCGCGGCGGAAGCAGTGACGGTGTTGGTGGCGTGGATTCTGCGCCTCGCGCCCATTGGCGTGTTCTCACTCGCGTTCGCGGTGGCGGCACGCATCGGTTCTGAAATTGTGGGCGCGGCCGGCTTCTACATCGTCGCGTACTCGGCGTTGCTCGTGGTGGCGACGTTGATGGTGTACGCGGCTGTGTTGCTGTTTGCTCGCCGTCCGTTTGTGCAGTTCGTGCGCGCGTTGCTGCCAGCGCAACTCGTGGCGGTGACGACTCGCTCCTCGATGGCAGCACTGCCGGCGATGGTCACCGGCGCCGACGCCGCGCTCGGTTTGCCGAAGACAGCAACGAGCTTCGCGCTGCCGCTCGCCGTCTCGACGTTCCGACTGAATCAGGCGGTGAGTTGGGTGACGATGGCACTGTTTGCCGCCAAGCTCTACGGCGTGGATCTCGACACGTCGACCATCGTGACACTCGCCATCACGTCGGTGCTCATGAGCTTCAGTGTGCCGGGAATCCCCAGTGCGAGTTTGTTTGTTGTGGCGCCGTTCTTCACGAGCATCGGAATCCCCGCCGAAGCCATCGGCGTGTTGATCGCCCTCGATCTCGTACCCGATGTGTTCAAAACCCTACTCAACGTCACGGGCCAGCTGGGCGCCGTGACCATTGTTGGTTCGCGCGAGGAGCAGAACCCGGCGTAGATTGCGGTATGCGTCCAATCGCCCTGGTTCTCGTCGCCGCGCTTGCGGCCCCCGCTCTCGCCTGCGCGCAGGCCACCGCTTCCACCACGACCACGCAAGCTGATCCGCACCTCGCGCGCGCCGAGCGCGTGCTGCGCGCGTCGCCGTTGGTGGACGGCCACAACGATTTGCCGTGGGCGATTCGTACTTCGAAGACGGCACCAATGGACGTCGAGAAGTATGATCTCCGTCAGCGCACCGCGGGTCACACCGACATTGCCCGTCTGCGCACCGGACGCGTCGGCGGTCAGTTCTGGTCGGTCTACGTCCCCGGCGAGGACTCCACCAAAGCGCTCGGCTACGCCAAGGTGCAGCTCGAACAAATTGACATCGCGCATCGCGTCGTCGCGAAGTATCCCGATGTGTTTGAGACAGCGACCACTGCGCAGGGCTTGAAGGACGCCTTCGCACGGGGTCGCATTGGCTCAGTGCTCGGCATGGAAGGCGGGCACGCGATTGAGAACTCGCTCGGCGCGCTGCGCGCATTTCACTCGATGGGCGTGCGGTACATGACGCTCACGCACAACGTGCATCTCGATTGGGTGGACTCGCACGTCGCCAATCCGCGCCATGGTGGCCTCACCGACTTTGGTCGCGAAGTGGTGCGTGAGATGAACCGCCTCGGAATGTTGGTCGATCTCTCGCACACGTCGCCGGGCACGATGAGCGACGCACTCGACGTGAGCGAAGCGCCGGTGATCTGGTCGCACTCCAATGCGTTTGCTGTCGCCAATCACACGCGCAACGTGCCGGACTCCATTCTCACGCGGCTCGCGCGCAACGGCGGTGTGGTGATGGTGACTTTCGTGCCGGGCTTTGTGTCGCAGGCGCAGGTGGATTGGAATCGCACGCCAGCCGCTGAGCGCACGGGCCCCGCGCCGGGTGCAACGCTCGCGCAAGTTGCTGATCACATCGATCACATTCGTCGCGTGGCGGGCGTGGATCACGTGGGCATTGGCGGTGACTTCGATGGCATCGACGACGTGGTGCGCGGTCTCGAAGATGTCGCGAGCTATCCGCGCTTGCTCGCCGAGTTGTCGCGCCGCGGTTGGAGTGAACCGGATCTGCGCAAACTCGCCGGCGAGAACATTCTGCGTGCGATGACGCAGGCCGAGCAGGTGGCGGCGCGGCTCCAGCGGGAGCGCGCGCCGTCCACGGCGACTATCGAGCCACCCGCCCGCTAGCCGGCGTCTTGGCGTGCTCGCGCAGCCAGCGACGCAAGCCAGACAGTGACGAGTGCACGGTAGCGCCAATCTCCTGCAGCACGTCGCTGTAGTGTGACGAGCCGCTGCCGCCGATGACGAGCTCCACGTTTGTTGGCAGCGCAGTGCGCAACGCGCGCATCTCGCCCGGGAGATTCTTGTCGTCCGTGGGATACACAATAGACAATGCGATCGCGCTCGCGCGTGCATGCGCAACGGCGCGCGCGAGTTCATCGGCCGGGAGATTGGGGCCGAGGTAGGCGACGCGCCATCCGCAGCCGGCCGCAGTGGTGGCGGCGAGCATCGCGCCGAGTTCGTGCAACTGGTGCGCGGGCGTGCCGATGATGATGATTGGCGCGCCCGGATCGGGCGCGGCGAGATCCGACATCCACACGAGCACGCGACGAATCGTCGTCGTGGCCAAGTGTTCATTGGCCGGACGCAGCAAACCCTGGTGCCACAGCGAGCCAATGGTGAACAGCAGCGGCGCGATGACGTGGTCGAGCGCGTCGTCGGCGGACATACGCAGAATGGCCGAGCGCAGCGTTTGTTCGAGCCGGTGTCCGTCGAACTCTTCGACGGCCATCAAGGCGGTGGAGAGGTACGACTCTACCGCTGGCTGGTCGGGCACAACGCCCACGCGCTCGCGCGACTGGCGCTCGTCGGAGGCGATGAGCTTTTGGAGATCGTCGTTGCTGAGCGGAACGAGCTGGCCGATTTGCCGGCCGGCACGCGCGGCGCGAGCGAGCAAGGTGAGCCGCGCGATGTGTGCGTCCGTGTAATGCCGCTGGCCGCCGGGAGAACGCACGGGATCAATCGCGGCGTAGCGCCGTTCCCACGCGCGGAGCACGTCAGGAGTGAGGCCCGTTCTCTGAGAGACGATGCGAACTGGGTGCAAACCGCTATCGGATGGCATACGGGGATTATATGGACAGAGTGGCCGGATAACCAGCTATTTCTGAAGATTGTCCAATAAATCATTTACCAGTAGCTTGACAGAAAGTTCCAGACTGGCGAGAAAAGGCCCGCCCGACACCCAAGATCTGGGGTCGAGCGGGTTTTTCGAACTGCCAGGCGGATCAGCCCGCGCGCTGCTTCTCGATGCGCGCCTGGAAGATCGCAAACACCGTCTTCCCGGCCTCGGTCTCGGTGGCCACCCACTCTGCGTTGCGGAATGCACGCGGGTTGATGTCAGTCCGAATTCTGTCGAGGAACGGAAAGACCTTCGCGAGCAGGAGCATCCCCTCGCCGTTGCTTTCCATCGCGAGATCGGCGTTCAGTGTGCCGTGCTTGATGAGGCCGTACGCCAGCTCCCAGTACGTGTTCACCTGGCGGTACGCGCGATTGAGCGGGTGATCCGACTTGGTGATGGCGGCGACGTCCTCGAAGGACTTCGGCATGAACTGGCCGTTGATGGCGTCGCGCGATTCGCGCATCACAGGCTCGCGGCGCAATTCATAGAGGCGGAGCACAAGCTCGGCGTCGTGGTGGTCAGGCGAGGAGGGCAGCATCGGACGGGTCACGGGAGGCGGAGAATGATGGAAGGCGGGGAGACTCTGGGGTATCTTAACCAAGATTTCGGCCCGCAGGTGGGCCAGCGCTCTCACCCACACAACTAAATCCAATGCGTCCGTTTGTAGCTCTCGCGCTCGTCGCTCTCGCAGCATCTCCGCTGGCTTCGCCGCTTGTCGCACAGGAAAGCGGTCTGCGCGCTCCGCTCAGCACCCGCGTGGTGTTCTCGATGCCGCTCGCCACGGCTCGTGTGCAGGGCCAGCCGGCCCCAACGCCGCAGGTTGTTTCTATTGAATACGGTCAGCCGCACGCCCGCGGCCGCGCAGTCCCGTCCGAGTTGGCTGCTGACGGCACCGTGTGGCGCACCGGCGCAAACTCGTCCACCACGCTGCGCACGGAAGCTGCGCTCGTGATCGGTGGACGCGATGTGCCGGCTGGTAACTACTCGCTCTTCACCATCC
>JAYUWY010000100.1:0-4086 GCA_043753285.1 Gemmatimonas sp.
GCTTGGCTGCCGCGTCCCAGATCCACGGCGTGTGTGGCTGCACGAGGTGCAGCCAGATCAATCCGCGTCCACCCTGCACCACGGCGTGCTGCATCTCACGGCGTTGCGCCTCAACGATGGCAATCTGGCGGCGGCGCAAGTTCACATACGGAATGAGCGCGATGGCTTGATCGCGCATCGTGACGGCGAACGACGTCGTACGCCCGCGAGCGCCAATCACGCGCGCGGCATGCGTGGAGCAGCCGTCGAGCGCGGTGAACATCCGGCAGTACGGGAAATACCAACCGGCCACGAGCGCGACGCCGCCGAGTGACTTCGCGTCGTCAAAGAGTGTGGGCTGCGTGGACCACGGCACGCGCGACGAATCACTGAGCGTGAGCTCGAGCTCGTTGCGCGAGACCGCCTTCGCGGCGCGCACATCGAGCCCCGAGAGCAGGGTGGGCACAGAAATGCCGGTGTTCACGCCGGCCTGTCGCACGTGCGTCGCCTCTAATCCTTCCGCGCGAAACCGATCGAACTCCGGCATCGCGAGCGTGGAGGGCCGCGCTTCGATCGCGAGGCGACGCGTCATGGCGTCAAACACGATCACCACCACGCGCGGGCCCGCAATGGAATCGAGCGGCGCGCCAATGCGCGGCGCCGTGCTCGCGAGGGTGACGCTGGGATTGACGCGCGCCACCGCGAGCAACCCGCGCCCGTACATCACCAGCACCATGGGCGAGAGAAACAACACGAGCCCCAGCACCGCGCGCAGCACTTGGCTCGGCCACTTCACACACAGGCCGGTAATCATCAACAGGCCAAACACCGGCGCGAATGCGTCGATGTACTTCCTATCGCGCCACGGATCGATGACGGTGAAGATGCCCGGCGCGAGAATGGGACCAAACGCATTCACTTGCACCAGCAGCACGCCCACGAAGCCGGCGACAACCCACGCACGACCGTTCGCGACGTACCGGCGCAATGCGGCGTTGGCGCCAAGGAAAATGCCAGCGAGCAACAGGATGTTGAGCATCAACGCCCAGATGTCGCTGTTGTCTGTACTCGAGTAGAACGCGTCGGGCGTGGTGACCGCCAGCACTTCGCCCCACAAGCGAAGATGCAGCAAGTTGGCCAGTGAGATGGCAATCGCGATGTCCTTTCCGCGCACCGCTCTCACCGGCTCGGCACTCACTTGCTAAACCGAAATAGCGTGCGCCCCGAGTCACCCACCGCCGCACGCTGCACTTCGCGCATACCCAATTCGGCGAATGCGGCGCGCAATCCGTCTTCGGTATAATTGGGGAAGATGTCTTCGCGGGCACTCAGCAGGCGCTGCACCTGCGGATCGCTCTTGGGCACCCATTCGATGATGACGTGGCGCCCAATATTCGCAAGCATCTGCGCCACACCGAGCAGCGGCACGTTGTTGCCAATGGCGAGATGATGCACGAGTGCGAGAGAAAGCACGGCATCAAACGGACCGCGGCCGGCGAGTGACGGCCATTCGCTGTGATTCCACCCTTGTGCGGGCGCGGGATTGGTGAGATCCACGAGCAATGGATGAATGCCCGTCTCGTTGACTTCAGTTAAACGATGGAATCCGCGTTCAACGGCCATCGGATCGCCGTCCACCGCGAGCACGAGATTTGCGCCGGCAGCGCGCGCGACGCGCGAGTACTCGCCCGCGTTGGCGCCGAGGTCCACGACGGTCTTGGCGTTGGCACTCTTCACGAATTCGGCGACGAGGCCCTGCTTTGATGCGCGGCCTGCGGCGTCGTAGTTGTGGGTTTCTTCGTACGAGCCCCACTCCGTGCCCGCGTGCCACGTGAGCGATTCAATTGTGCCGCGCAGCGAGGCGAGCACGCCTTCGAGCCCGCGCTTCGATACGCGCGCTGATTGCGGCGCAGACGCGGGCTTCGTGTTGTCTGTGGGTGCATGCCGCGCGATGCTCTGCGCGTGCAAATGGATATGCATGAGCAACGACGGATTCAACCACGAGCTGCGCGAGAGCATGCGCGATGCGAGATCGAGCGGAATCCCATCGAGGAACTGTCGCAGCAACGCGCCCAATCGCACGTCGATGCGCGACTGGAGCACGAGCGGCGCCAAGAAGTGCTGACAGAACTGACGGTACGCGACCCACGGCTTGCCGTCTTCGTAGGTCTCAAACGAGAGCGTATCGATGAGCACCGAACGCACGCCGCGAAACTGAATGTTGAACGCGGTGGCGTCCTTCAGCGTCATGCCGTGCGCAAGCGCGAGCTCTTGAATGCGCAACGTGGTGAGTGCGGCGGCTTTGCGTTGGCCGAAGCACCACTCGTAGGGCATCGAGATAAACGGCAGCCGTTCGGGCTGCAGGATGAAGGCTGCTCCTGGCGCAGCGGCTTCAGCGACCGGGCGCTCTTCGTGCGGAATCAACAACCCTTCGGCGACCAGCGCGGCATATAAGCCGCTGGCCATCAATCGCTCAAAGTGTGGTCGGTAGCGCTCCTGCACTTGTCGCAGGAGGACGCCGTCTCGCGTGAAGAGGAAGCCACTCGGGTCGCGGAAGGAACTGCCAATCCGCGATGGAGTGGTGGTCATCCCTTGATGCGCTTCCAGGCTCGGGACATGAGGTCCTTTACACCGACGCCCGCGCGCTTCATGGTCACGATCCCGCCCAGCACTCCCGCAATCACGGCCTGGAGGATGAGGGACCCGGACATCGGGTCCAGGTAGGCGAAGACGAGATCGGGATGGTTCATCGGGGGTGGGTCGGTGTGGGGTTGGCCGAATATGGGAGTGATACCCAATTGTAGCAATAGTGTGTCACAAATTCGCGCATCCCGACAGCTCTAGTCCGGATACGCCTAGGTTGCGGCCTTGCAGAGCGTTGCGAGAGTCGGGATGTTCTCCGGAACTGCGACTTGGAGCACAATTTGGCTGAGCATCGCCTCACCAATGTTCACATCCATACGTTCTCGACGCGCCACGTCCCCAAAGGATTCGTGCCGTTGGGACTGGGCACTCTGCTGCGGGTGCCAGGTTTGCGTACAATCGCCGGCGGCGTGCTGACTCGTGTGGGTACCGCCGAGTTTAAGGAGCTGGCCAAGCGCTATCGCGATTTTCTTCGCATCGCGATGCTCGAGCAGCAGCGTCCAATCTTTGACATCGTGGAGTCCCGCTACCCGCGCGATGCGCGATTTGTCGTGTTGCCGATGGATATGGCGTTCATGGGTCGCGGCGCGTTGGAGCGCTCGCTGGATTTACAGCACGCCGAGTTGGCAACGCTCGCGCGCGAGTATCCGGGGCGCGTGTTGCCGTTTGTGGCGGTGGATCCGCGTCGGGAAGGATTGCTCGCCATGGTGCGCGAGCGCGTGGAGCAGGACGGATTCCGCGGCCTCAAGGTGTATCCCAACCTTGGCTTTGCACCCAGTGACGAGCGATTGCGTCCGGTGTGGGAATACGCTGCCGCGCGCGGGATTCCGGTGATGGCGCATTGCTCGCCTGGTGGTATTCGCATGAAGAACGCCAACGAAGCGCAGGTCGCCACCTGGGGATCACCGGATTCGTGGGTGCCCGTGCTGCGCGCCCATCCCACGCTGCGCGTGTGTCTCGCGCACTTTGGCGGCGCGAGTGAATGGGAGCGCTTCTTTGGCGATGGATGGCGGCGCGACGACGTGCCGCAGCGTCAGAGCTGGCTCACGCGCATTCTCGATCTGCTACGCGGTGAGTTCGCGGGGAAGAACCTCTGGACAGATGTGTCATACACGATTTTTCACTTCGAGAAGTTCGCGCCGGCGCTCAAAGTGTTTCTCACCGATCCCGCGGTGTCGTCGCGCGTGTTGTTTGGATCGGATTTTTATATGGCGCAGCAGGAAGACTTTGAGGAGCGACTATTGAGCATGCAACTGCGCGCGTTGTTGGGTGAAGAGATGTTTTGGCGCATCGCGGAGGAGAATCCGGAGCGGTGGTTGGGGGAGCGCGGGTAACAACGACTTCCAGTTGCGTCGCACCGCACAGTATGTTTTCGCGCAGTTCGCAAGTGTTTCCACTTCACAGGAGCTATCCGATGCGTTTCCCATCCATCCGTCGCACCGCAGTCCTCGCCGTCGCCGCCGT
>JAYUWY010000101.1:0-4078 GCA_043753285.1 Gemmatimonas sp.
CCAGCAATCGTGATGCGCCCACTGCTCGGCCTGTCAATCGCACCGAGCAAGTTGAGTAGCGTGGACTTACCGCATCCCGAAGGCCCAACGATTGCCACGTACTCACCTGCAGCGATGTCTAGCGAAACACCACGCACCGCATGGACGATTTCGCCACCCACCGGATAGTCACGCGTCACATCCTGTGCCGATAGAACAAGCCGTGGCTTCAAGCGTCCGTCCTCCGTCATCCGTCCGTTACTCACGCCACTGCCTCCTCACGCAAAGTCTTCGCAATCGGCATCGACGCCGCGCGCCACGCGGGCCAAATGCCCGCGAGAATTCCGCAAATCACCAGCATGCCCAGCGACTTGAATGCCGCGCTCGGCTCAAACAGAAAGAAGTCAAATGCAGTCGGTAGCCCAGGAAACGTCGCGAGAATCGCGTTCAACCATCGCGCCGTAATGAGGCCGAGTCCCAAACCGAGCAGCGCACCGACAAACGAGAGCGCAACGCCCTCAGCCATGACTTGAGCCACGACTCGCCAGCGCGCGACGCCAATGGCGCGCAACACCGCGATCTCGCCGAGCCGCTCGTTCACGCTCACAGTGACGAGCGTTGTCACGAGCAGAAATCCTACCGCAAGCGACACGCTCGCGAGAATGAATGCGAGCTGACGAAAGTATCCAAGCCGTTCATCCACGAATCGCAACGCAGACTCAGTGGAGATTGCGGACATGCGCGGCTCAGAGAGCTCGAGGCGCGCGGCGACGCTATCCACGCTCACGCCAGGTTTCACGCGCACGAGTACGACTGAGACGCGGTTCTCGCGCTCTACTCCGCCCATCGCTTGTAGCGTAGGCAGTTGGACAGCACCTGCGAGTTCACCACCGCTCAACATCACGAAGCGACCGCGTCCAACGATTATGAGTTCGCGCGCACCAGTGAAGCGTCGCAACTGCGGATCGTAGCCCGCGCTCACCCGCACCGTGTCGCCGATGGCGCGACCAGTGGCCGTGAGCAGCGCTGAGTTCCACACCGTCTCGTGCGGCGCGGCAATCTCGCGTCCGTCAACGATCACGTAGTCTGCCTGAATGCTCGGCGCGATGCCGAGTGCGAAACCCGCGATGACCGAATCTCCAGCGGGCACAAACAGTTTGCCGCCGAGCACTGGAGCAACGCGCTCAACATCTGGATCTGCCGCGATGCGCATGAGCAGCGAGTCCGCGCCGCTGATTGTGGCTTCGGAATCAAACGGCATCGTGCCGCGCGGCGTCATGCGCAGGTTGTAGTCTTGCTGCTCAAGAAATCCGCGAAAGCTGGCGCGCATGCCGGAGCCGAGCATCACCATGTCGAGCAACATCGCGGCGGCAACGGCGACACCAGCGGTGGTGAGCGCAGTGCGCGCGCGACGGCGCATGAGATTGGCGAGTGCGAGACGCAGCAGCATCAGCGGCCCACCAAGTCGAGCGGTGCGCGATGTACAAGTCGCTGCGCTGCGACGAGTCCGGCGATGACGCCGAGCGCGAGCGAGAGCGCCGTGGCGAAGAACACAATGCCTGGAGTGACGATGGCAAACTTCAGTGGCGTGCTGTAGACGCCCTGGTAGTGCCAGTTCACGATCCAACCGGCGACGTAACCGATACCCGCGCCCATCGCGCTGCCGATGAGCGCAATGAATGACGCTTCGAGTACGACAGCGCTCACCACGGTGCGCCGCGACACTCCGATGAGTCTCAGCGCGCCCACGTCGCGGCGACGTTCATCCACTTTGAGCAGTGTGATGCAGAGCAAGAAGATGGCGCTCGCGACGATGGTGATGACACCAATCGCGCGGTGAAAGCGATTCACGACGCGGAACGTAGCGCTCGTTTCTACAGCGACGTCGGCGGCGCGATGCGCGCGGAATCCGAATGCGAGTGAGTTGATGCGCACGGTCGCCGAGTCTACCGCGCCGGGAACATCGCGCGTGGCCACGGCGAATCGCCCGACGCGGTCTCCCGCATTGGTGAGCGCCTGCAGCTGATCTAAATGCACGCGCACCTTGAATTCACTGCGCGCGATCTCGCTGGGATCTGCCGTGCGCATCGTGATGCCGCTGATGACGACAGTGTCGCCACGGGCATCGGAGCCGGCGGTGGCGCTCACGACGACCGTGTCGCCCACGCTGAGGCCGGCGCGCGCGGCGAGGCGCTCATCAATCGCTATGGAACGTCGCGGCGCCTGCGCTTGAGCCCCTTCAGCCCCAAGCCCAAGCGCCGCGATCAGCGCCGCGATCAGCGCCAACAGGCGCTGTTTCTTCATAGCGTGTTACGCACGCGGCTTGTTGAACGCCACGTCAAACTGCACAGTGACTTCCTTATCAATCGGGTTCGCGCGGGACGTGTAGCTCACACCGTACTCCGTGCGATCAATCACGAACGAGCCCGTGACGCGGCCGATGTTGTTCTGCGGATCAAAGAAGTTGAGCTTCGCGGGAATCGTGATGCGCTTGGTGATGCCGCGAATCGTGAGATCGCCCGTGACGAGCAAGCTGCCTTCGGTACCGCGGTTATTCACCGTCGTCGAGACGAAAGTGATCTGCGGGAAGGAATCAGCGGCAAAGAAATCATTGCTGCGGAGATGATTGTCGCGACGCTCGATGCGCGTATCAATGCTGGCCGTCTCAATCGTGATCTTGAGCGACGTGGTCTCGACGTTGGCGGCGTCGAACATGATCTCGGTGTCCCAACGCTGGAACGTGCCGTGTGCGGACAATAAGCGCGACTCAGCGACGAAGTTGATCTGCGAGTGCGCGACGTCGCGCACGTAACGCTCCGGAGCGGAGGCCGGCGTGGCGGCGATGAGGACGGGAACGAGCAGTGCTGCGAAGATGAAGCGGCGCATAAGAAGGGGCTCCGGCGTTGTGCCTAGGTGTTGAACGCCGCGGTTGGGCAGAAGGTCCCATCGGCGACCGTTGATTTACCCGTAAACTATCTGTTTGGTTCCCCAGCGTTTCCGCTGCGGACTCCTATGACTGCTTTCGAGGAGCTGGAATCGGCGTCCCGTGCGGATCTTCGGTCGGGTTCCCGATGGCTGCGGCCATGCGCTCAATCAATTGATCGCTCGCGGCGTGCTCCAAACGCTCCGCCTCGTCGTGCACATCGTCGGCGGTGAAGCCGAGCCGAGTGACGAGGTAGCTCTCGATGATGCGATGGCGGCGAATGAGTTGGAGCGCGGCTGATTCCCCGGCGGCGGTGAGGCGTGTGCCCTTGTACCGCTCGGAGCTCACGAGCCCCAGTCGCGCGAGACGCTGAATCATGCCCGTCACCGACGCCGGCGCGATGTTCAGGCGCGCGGCGATGTCGTTGGTGCCGGCCGGTTCGCCGTCACGCGCCAATTCATAGATGGCCTTGAGGTAGTCCTCGGCCTGGCCGGTGAGCGTGGGCAACTCGATTTCGTGATGGGGCATTGACATAAAGTTAGGTAAACCTAACTTATTAGCAAAAGTTAGGAGATACTAAATGCGATTCTTGGTCACGGCACTCCGCGCCGCAATACTCATCCGTCTGATTACGCTCGTCCTTCCTTCCTCGCTGAATGCGCAAGCTGCGCCGCAGCGACCGGATACGACGCGCAAGGATTCGGCGCGCCTCGTGCAGGCCGTTCAGGTTACCGCGACGTTTGCGCCCACGCGCGTGCTCGATGCGCCGCAGCCAGTATCGGTGATTGGCGGCGCGGAGTTGCGACGCGCGCAGGGCGCCGCGGTTGGCGATGCGCTGGAGCAGTTGCCGGGCATCCGTTCGCTCTCGATGACCACCGGCATTGGCAAGCCCGTGATTCGCGGGCTCACACACAATCGTATTGTCACGCTCGACAACGGCCAGCGCTCTGAGACGCAGCAGTGGGGCCACGACCATTCGCCCAACGTTGAGACGGCGAACGCTGAGCAGATTGAAGTGATCAAAGGCCCGGCGAGCGTTCTCTATGGAAGCGACGCACTGGGCGGCGTGGTGAATGTGATTGCACCGCCGCTCCCCAACGCGCGCGACGAGTCGCCGTTTGTGCGCGGTCGTGTGTCGACGGCGTACAACACCAACGTGATGGGCCCCGACGGCAC
>JAYUWY010000102.1:0-4075 GCA_043753285.1 Gemmatimonas sp.
TCGTGCTCGCTGGGCTTTTCGATGTAGCGCGCCGTCGTGGCCGCACCGCCGCGTGCGAGCGGCACGTCGGAATCGAGCGCAGGACCAGGTAACACGTAACCGAATCCCGTCTCGGGACGTGAGGGTTGAATGCCCACCGACACTAACGCTGATTCGCGCGCCGCGTATGCTGCCGCACGGCGCAGCGTGCGGCGAAACTCTTCGGGATAATCCACCGCGAGATCCGCGTGCACCGCTACGCACATCACGCTCGGCCCTGCTCGACGTACCAGCTCTTGCGCTCCCCACGCAAGGGCCGCCGCAGTACCCAATGGCCGCGGCTCCACGAGCACATTTGCTTCTGGCACATCCTTCGTCACCGAGCGAATGGCTGGCGCGATGTCGCGACTGGTGAGAATGAGCACGCGCTCGGGCGGAATCGCGGGTTGTAAGCGGCCCACGGTTTCTTCGATCAGCGTCTGCTCGCTCACTAGCGCGAGGAGCGGCTTGGGACGCGCGGGGGTGGACAGCGGCCAGAAGCGCGAACCAATTCCGCCCGCAAACACGATGGCCCAGAGCGCGACATCCGTCTCGGGCTCGCCAAACGAGACGGGCTGCTCTTCAGGCAACGTGCCTGCCGCAGCAGACGACGACGAATGTGTGAGAGAACCCGAGCCCGGAATCGACATAGACCGTGAATCTAGAGCAGAACGAGGCCGATGATAGTCACGCCCCAAATCATCAGGATGGCGGGAATCGCAAAGCGCAACCAACGCCCATACGAGACCTTGGAGTTGAGCAGCATCGCGAACAGTGCCCCGTTGGTGGGATTCACCATCTCCGTGAGCACGCCGCCTGCCTGGTACGCGAGGACTGCGGCGTCGCGCGAGAGGCCGAGCAGATCCGCGAGCGGCGCCATGATCGGCATCGTCATCATCGCGAGGCCACTCGTGGAAGATACAGGAATGTGCATGGCGGCCTGCGCGGGAATCATGAGTACCGCCGTCGCGATTGCGGGCATGGATTCCAGCGGCGTCACGATGCCCGCGATGATGGTATCAATCACGCGACCGTCGGCGAGCACGATGCCAATGCCGCGCGCGACACCCACCAACAGCGCCGCGCCAACCATGCCTTCCATCGCCTTGATGAAGCCGAATGTCGTGTCGTTGAGCGAGTGGCGCTGCAATACGCCGACCAAGAATCCGCCCAGGAGCATCAATGCGGACAGTTCGTTAATTCCCCAGCCCCACGCCAACACACCCACGACGTACGCCGCGATGGGAATCAGCAGCACCGTCAGCGATAGCGCATCGCGCGTGGTGGGCGGGTCGAGCTTCTCGGTCACCGCTTCGACGCGCACATCGTCGCGCTTGGTTTGCGACAGCGTCCACGCAATCCACACCGCGAGCGCCGCAGCGAACACCGCGAGACGAAGCGGCGCTTCACTGAGCGGCGGAAGCTCCGCCGCCTTCAATGCGGCCGCCGGCCCAAACGGATTCGTCTGTCCAAACGCTGCGCCGACGACCGCCGCACCCATGCTCATCGCCAACGCCGTCACGGCACCAAATCCCAAACCGCCCGCGAGCACAACGAGCACCGGCATCAGTGCAATGAACTCTTCGTGCATTTGTTCGGCAGCGCCGAGCAGCGCGAAGGTGATGCACAACGCAACGACGACGAGCCGCGGACGACGCGTGCGCCCCACGAGCGCACCGATCAGCCGACGCAGCGCGCCCGTGCTGTCGAGAAATCCGAACGCGCCGCCCGTGATGAGAATCGTGAGGATGACTTCTGCGCCCGCAACGAATCCACGCGGCACGGCGACCAGCGCGCGGAACACACCAACAGGTGCCGCCTCCACTTCGCGGTACGTCCCAGCCACGGCGACCGATGCGCCCGTCTCGGGATTCTCGCGACGCTCATACTCACCAGCGGGAAGTACCCACGTGAGTAGCGCGGCCGTCGCCACTCCACCAAGAAGCAGGAGCAGCGGATGCGGAAGTCTGATTTTCAATTGTCGGTCGGCTTGTGCGTGGGCTGCGGCTTGGGACGAAACGGCATCGCCATCAGCGCACCAATCGTCTCGTGATGCTCGGCCGCCATGTGCGTATCGATTCCGTAGACCAACTGCGACGGCTCAATCGTCCGGAACGTGCCGAACAAGCGATCCCACACCGAGAAGATGTTGCCGTAGTTGGAATCCGTGTGCGGCAGCGCGTGGTGATGATGCACCTTGTGCATGTTGGGTGAGACAATCACCCAGCTCATCGCGCGGTCGAGTCCCGCAGGGATCGTGATGTTCGCGTGATTGAACTGGCTGAGCACCACACTCATCGCCTGATACAAGAACACCATCCACAGCGGCGCGCCGACAATCACGACTGCTGCGGCGGTGAACGCGAAGCGCACCACACTCTCGCCTGGATGATGTCGGTTCGCGGTCGTCGTATCCACGTGCGTGTCGCTGTGATGCACGAGATGCAGCTTCCACAGCGGCGGCGTCTTGTGCGACACCCAATGCGCGAGCCACGCCGAGACAAGATCGAGCACGAGCAATCCGATAATGGTGCTCAACACGAGCGACATCGCCGGCAGCAAGAACAGCAAACCAATCTCGCGGCCAATGGCCCACTGCGACGCGCGCAGCAACAAGAACGCGAGCGCGAAGTTCACGACAATCGTCGTCGCGGTGAAAAAGAAGTTCACCCCCGCGTGCGGCCATTTGCGATACTCAAACCGGAACAGCGGCAGCGCGCTTTCCCATATCCAGAAGGCGGCGATTCCCCCCGCCAAGATCAGCGCGCGGTGCGACGAAGGGATTGTCGCGAAATACTCGGCGATTGCGTTCATAGGCACCCAATCTAGAGCGCACGCTGACCACCGGACGAGACCCAAGCCTTGACAATGAGTTAGGGCACCCTAACTTCGGAACATGACCGAGATTCTCGACTTCTTCGCGCGGACCAATCCCATCGTTGGCGCGCTGATTGCCACGACGTTTACGTGGCTGGTCACGGCAGCAGGCGCCTCCATCGTGCTGTTTCTGCCGAATATGAGTCGTCAGTCGCTCGATGCGATGCTCGGCTTCACCGGTGGTGTGATGGTGGCCGCGAGCTTCTGGTCGCTCCTCGCGCCAGCGATTGATATGGCCGAGCGTATGGGGATCCCGGGGTGGTTGCCCGCTGCGGTGGGATTCGGCACCGGCGCGCTCTTCATCTATATGCTCGACAAGATTCTGCCGCATCTGCACATCAACTTCCCCGAGTCCAAGGTGGAAGGCGTGCAGACGCCGTGGCGGCGCACAACGCTGTTGGTACTCGCGATCACGCTGCACAACATCCCGGAAGGTCTCGCGGTGGGCGTGTTGTTTGGTGGCGTGGCCGCGGGAATTCCTGAAGCCACGATTGGCGGCGCTGTCGCACTCGCGATTGGTATTGGTCTGCAGAACTTCCCCGAAGGCATCGCCGTCTCGATGCCGCTGCGCCGCGCGGGACTCGGCAAGGGTAAGAGCTTCTTTTACGGACAGCTGAGCGCAATTGTCGAGCCCATCGCCGGTGTGATTGGTGCGGCCGCAGTGCTCTACATGCAGCCCATCCTTCCGTACGCGTTGGCGTTTGCCGCCGGCGCGATGATCTACGTCGTTGTGGAAGAAGTGATTCCTGAGACGCAGCAGGCGGATAACACCGACATCGCCACACTCGGATTCATTGGCGGCTTCATCGTGATGATGATTCTCGACGTCGCGCTCGGATAACCGCGCGGCGTAGGGCGAAATCCGAACGACGGGAAGTAGCTCTCCGCCGTGGTGGTGAGCAAATACAACGCCTTCGCGCCCCGAGCTTCTGCATCGCCGATGGCGCGCAGCGCGTGCACGCCGCTGAGGTCTGTGGATTCAGCGCGCCGCAGCTGCGGCGCGCCCGTGGCGACTGTCGACACTAGACCTCCGGCTTGGTGGCGCGAACGAACCCGCTCATGAACTTTCCTTCCATCTCTGCTGCGAATCTTGCGGGGTTGAGTCCTGTGCCGACAAGCAGCGAGGCTGCGTCGTCCGCCGTGTAGATGCGCGTGGGCTCAATGGACGGCTCCGCGAAGC
>JAYUWY010000103.1:0-4073 GCA_043753285.1 Gemmatimonas sp.
TGCTACGCGCTCGGCATTGCGCGTCCGGAGAGTTTCGCGGGGCGGCCCCTTACGTCGGCGTTTGCGCGCCGCTCCCTCGTGGCGGCGGCCTAAATGTCCGTTACTCAGCCGTTGCGCATCCGACGCGTCGCCGCGACACGCATTTACGACCTTCAGGCACGATGATGAGAGCCTCATTGATCACCCGCCTCGATGCCCGTGACCGCGCGCTCTTCTTACGCTGGGTCATCGGAGAGCGCACGCCGGTGCGCGCCATGCGCGCGTGGACGCTGCTGACACACGTCGGTGGCGCTCGCGCTTCGATCCTCGCAGTGCTCCTGCCGATGTTCTTCGCCGGCGCTGCGCTGCAGTTGGTGGCCATCAAGGCCGCCTGGGTGTTGACGCTGTCGCACGTGGTGGTGCAGATCATCAAGCGTCGCGTGCTCCGCGAGCGCCCGTCGGTGCGAGTGATTGAGTCCACGCATGTGGAAGTGCCAGACAAGTTCTCGTTCCCGAGCGGGCACTCGGCAGCGGTGATGAGCGTGGCCGCCGTGTATGCGATGGCATTCCCGTCACTCGCGATGCCGCTTTTGCTGCTCTCAGGTCTCGTTGGCTGGTCGAGAGTGCGCCTTGGTGTGCACTACCCAGGTGATGTGCTCGCAGGCCAGACGATTGCGATTGTCACTGCTCTGGTAGTGCTCGGCTTCTGGTGAGTGCGAGGATTCGACTCGCACTCTTCACGGACACGTATGCGCCGCAGGTGAATGGCGTCGCGCGTACGCTCGAGCGCCTTGTTCATGCAGTGGAAGCGCGAGGCGGCGCCGTGCGCGTAGAAACGGTGGAAGATCCAGAAGCTCAGGCCGACGCGCGTGTTCGGCGCTGGCCCAGCTCACCGTTCTGGGCGTATCCGCAACTGCGCATGTCGGCGCCGCCGCGTCCCCGGCTGCTGCAAGAACTCCGCGCGTGGGGACCAACACTCATTCACGCCGCGACGCCATTTGGTGTGGGACTCGCTGGTCGCGCAGCAGCGCGCGCGCTCGGCGTGCCGCTGGTGACGTCGTATCACACGTCGTTCAGCGAATACCTGCGCCACTACAAGTTGAGCGCGCTCGATGCGGTGGCGTGGCCGTTCTTGCGATGGTTCCACAACAGTGGTGCGCGCACGTTTGCGCCGTCGCAGATGGTGAAGGGGCAACTGGGCGCGCGCGGATTTCGGAATGTGCGCGTGTGGTCGCGCGGCGTTGATCCGCTGCGATTCCATCCACGCTTTCGTTCGCGCGAGATGCGTTCGGCGATGGGTGCAACGGATGACACCATCGTCATTGCGTATGTGGGGCGACTCGCGCCGGAGAAGGGCATACACGTTGCACTCGAAGGTCTGCGTGATGTCGTCGCGACGCACGGTGCACGCGTGCGCATCGCGATTGCTGGTGATGGGCCCGACGAAATGCGTTGTCGTGAACAAGCGCCTAAGGGCACGTGGTTCGCTGGCGCGTTGCACGGCGAGCAGCTCTCCAGCTTTTACGCGTCGGCTGATCTGCTTGTATTTCCGTCGACAACCGAGACGTTTGGCAACGTGGTGCTCGAGGCGATGGCGTCCGGTGTGCCTGTGGTAGCGCCCGATATTGGTGCGACTCTCGAGTTAGCCACCGCGCACACCTCGGCGTTGTTTCGCGCGGGCAGTGCACTGTCACTAGCTGACACGGTAAACGCTCTAATTTCCAATCCCACACGACGCCATCGGTTGCGTGCCGCGGCCCTCGCGCAGGCGAGTACGCGCCGATGGGAGGCTGTTTGGGACGGATTGATCGGGGAATATCTCGATTTGTGTGACGGATATCACACAAAAACTGCGTAGCGCAGGCACCATCGAAATCGTCGTAAAGGGTGGCCCTCAGCCCCCCCTCCCCAGATATTGCGAGGGTTGCGCTGTCGGAAAACCCTCGGCGGCGCCGGCGGGTCTTTACCCCCGATGGGATTGAAAGTGATGCGTCTACGCTACGTACTGACATTGTCGGTGGCTGTCCTGAGCGCCTGTGGGCGAACTGGAGTTCCGCCGCGCACGGTACCGGTTCCATCTGAGACTGAAGCGCAGGTGGTCGGTCCCGCGCCTGTGACCGTGTCGATTCCGATGTCGCAGCCGCCTGAGGTCGCGCCGATTGTCGAACCCAGCGAGCCCGTCGTATCTGAGTCGCGGCCAGTCGGTCCGCCGCCGCCCGCGTGGGACATTGAAGTGGCACCCTACGAGTCGCACCAGCGCGTCGAGTATTTCGTCTCGCGCTTCAGCGGTCCGCTCAAGGCAACGTTTGAAGTCGCGCTCGAGCGTCAGAGCCGCTATGCCCCAATGATTCTTGAGCGTTTACGCGCGGGTGGACTGCCGGAAGACATGATCTACCTCTCATTGATTGAGAGCTGGTATGACCGCGACGCGTATTCCGTTGCTGCAGCTGTAGGCATGTGGCAGTTCATGACGGCCACCGCGCGCGGTGTTGGCATGCGCGTGGACTGGTGGGTGGATGAGCGTCGCGATCCGGTGCGCTCCACCGAAGCAGCGGTGAAGTATCTGAACGAGCTCAAGCAAACGTTTGGATCGATTTACCTGGCGTCCGCGGCGTACAACGGCGGGCCTGGTCGCGTGTCGCGCGGTCTCGCTGCCAACGTCGAGGCGCTCGACGGTGCGGCAGGCGACGAGTTGTTCTTTGCGCTCTCCGACAACACGCGCGCGCTCCGTCCTGAAACGCGCGACTACGTGCCCAAGCTCATTGCCGCCGCACTCGTGGGCAAGGATCCGGCGCGCTATGGCGTCAATGTGCGTTCCGTGGAGCCGTGGACGTTTGATTCTGTGCGCGTCGAGTCCAACGTGGCGTTCGCCGCGGTGGCCGCGGCGGCGCACATCAGCGTGGACACGCTCAAGGATTACAATCCGCAGTATTTGCGCGGCATGACGCCGCCCACGGGCAACAGCGTGTGGCTGCGCGTGCCCGTCGGTGCGACGACGGGCTTCGATTCTGCGCTCGCCGCGATTCCCGACGCCGATCGTCACGCGACGAAGCGTGTGGTGACTCGCGATGGTGATTTTATCACGCGCATCGCACGCGCCAACGGGCTGACGGCTGCGCAGTTGAATCTGTACAACCCGCAGGCCACGCGACTCGCCAATGGCAACCTGCACGCCGGCCAGCG
The DNA here is from genome assembly GCA_043753285.1 of Gemmatimonas sp. Classification (GTDB taxonomy): domain Bacteria; phylum Gemmatimonadota; class Gemmatimonadetes; order Gemmatimonadales; family Gemmatimonadaceae; genus Pseudogemmatithrix. Next base: position 3,163 of record JAYUWY010000103.1, read on the forward strand.
CATTCTCGTGCCGCGTCGCGATGTGGTTGCTGCGGCGCGCAACGTGCCGAATCCGTCGATTGAGCGTTACGGCGCGTCAGCGCAGTACACCGTGCGGCGCGGTGACACGCTGGGCGCGATTGCCCGTCGACACGGCACGACGGTGGCGCAGGTCAAGCGTTGGAACAGAATGCGCAGCGATGTGATTCGGCCGGGGCAGAAACTCAGGGTGCGCTGAAGACGGAAGACTTAAGACGAAAGGTTACTTCGCCTTCTGCTTCTCTTTCAGTCTCACGTTTCCGATCACCATCGTGGAGTCCACGGCCTTCGCCATGTCGTAGATGGTGAGGAGGGCGACGCTTACTGCGGTCAGCGCTTCCATCTCGACGCCCGTCGGGCCGACGGTCTTTGCTTCGGCCTCGCAGTGCACGCCGGGTAACGCGGCGTCGAGTGTGAAGCGGACCTGCACATCCGTGAGCGCGAGCGGGTGACACAGCGGAATGAGATCCGCCGTGCGCTTGGCGGCCATCACACCGGCGATGCGCGCCGTTCCCAGCACATCACCTTTGGGCATTTCGGCGTTGCGCACTTTGGCGAACGCTTCGGCAGTCATGGTGATCTGACCTGCAGCGACGGCGCGGCGTGCGACGCTTGCCTTCGCGCTCACATCCACCATGGATGCTTCGCCCGCGGCGTTGACGTGCGAAAGCGAGCGGTCCGTCATTACGACACTCCGGCGATGTGCGAGAGCAGCTCAGCGGTCACGAGCTGCGGGTTAGCGTTGCCTTCAGCCGCGCGCTTGGCTTCTTCGATGGCGGGCATCACCTTCGCGGCGCGACGCGCGGTGTGTTCGTCTCCGCGCTCGGCGGCCTGTCGCACGCGCTCGTGCATGACGACCGTAAGTGCGTCGAGTACATCGGAGAACGCGCCGC
>JAYUWY010000104.1:0-4072 GCA_043753285.1 Gemmatimonas sp.
GTCCAAATGCCCGTCTTGCCGACGACGCGATCGGCGACCACTCCAAACGGCGCGACCGCGCGGATCATCACTTCTTCGATCTGCCGCAGGTACCAGTGCAGATCCTGTTTGTGCTCGGTGAGATCCACGATGGGATATCCCACGAGCTGACCCGGCCCGTGAAACGTCACGTCGCCGCCGCGCTCGACTTCAAACAACTCCACGCCGCGCTTGGTGAGTAGCTCAGGTGTAAAGAGCAGATTCTGTTGCTTGGTGGAACGTCCCAGCGTGACCACCGGCGGATGCTCAACGAGCAGCAGCACATCCTGCGGCACGCGCTTATCAATGCGCGCAACCGCCACGTCTCGCTGGAACGACAAGGCCTCCGCATAGCTGCGGAGGCCGAGGTCGAGCACCAAGAATTCTTTCACGGGCGGAATGCTGCGCGCTTACGCGTGCAGCATCTTCCCCATCGAGTCGAGCACGGCTTCGGCGATGGCTTCGCTGAGCGTCGGGTGCGCATGAATAGCGAGATCGATCTCTTCCACCGTGTACTCGTTCTCACGCGCAACGGCGAACTCGTGAATCAGTTCGGTGGCGTGCGCGCCAATGATGTGCGCGCCGAGAATCTCGCCGAACTTCTCGTCGCGAATGACCTTCACAAAGCCTTCGGTCTCGCCACTGGTGCGCGCGCGACCGTTAGCCGAGAACGGGAACTTGCCCACCTTGTACTTGAGCCCCTTCTCCTTGCACTGCGCCTCGGTGAGTCCGATGCTGGCGACTTCGGGATGGCAGTACGTGGCGTTGGGAATGTTGCCGTAGTTCACGGGGTGGTAATGCACACCGGCGATGATTTCGGCGACCACGTGGCCTTCGCGCGAACCCTTGTGCGCGAGCATTGGCGGGCCCGCGACGTCACCGATGGCGTAGATGCCCTTGGTGCTGGTCTCAAACTTGTCGTTGATCTTGATGAAGCCGCGCTCAGTCGTGGCGACGCCCGCTTCCTTAAGTCCCACATTATCAATGTTCGGCGCGCGGCCCGCGGCGACGAGCACGAGATCAAACGTCATGTCTTTCTTCTCGCCCGCGGCTTCCACGGGAATCGTGACGTTGTTCTTGCCCTTCTTCACCGTGCCGAGCTTGGCGCCAGTGATAATCTCGATGCCGCGCTTCTTGAACGCCTTGGTGAGTTCCACCGAGCAGTCTTCGTCTTCGACGGGAAGAATGCGCGGCATGACTTCGAGAATCGTGACCTTCGAACCAAACGCGTTGAACACGTCGGCGAACTCGCAGCCCACAGCGCCGGCGCCAATGACAGCGATGGTCGCAGGTGCTTTGTCGAGCGTAAGCGCTTCGTCAGACGAAAGAATCAACTGCTTGTCGAGCTCGAGGCCAATCTGCGGCAGACCCTTCACGCGCGAGCCCGTCGCAATCACGACGCCCTTGGTCGCGGTGTGCGTTTCGGTCTTACCATCCGCGCCGGCGACCTTCACCGACTTGTTGGGGCCCACGATACCCGTGCCCTTGAGCCACGTGATCTTGTTCTTCTTGAACAAGAACTCAACGCCCTTGGAGTTCTGCGCAGACACCGCGCGTGAGCGCTTCATTGCAACGCCGTAGTCGAGCGTCACCTTCTCGGCGGTGACACCAAACTCTTTGCCCTTCGCGATCTTCTGCGCGATGGACGCGGCTTCGAGCAGCGCCTTGGCGGGAATGCAGCCCCACAACACGCAGGTGCCGCCGAGTCCTTCGCGTTCAACGACGGCGACGTTGAGGCCGAGCTGAGCGGAGCGCAGCGCGCCGACGTAGCCAGCGGGGCCACCACCAACGAAGATGACATCGAATTGAGCCATTTTATGATCTCTAGACGTGAGACTTGAGACGTGAGACTTGGGATTACAGCGCGAGGAGAAGCGGATTCTCGATCAAGCGGCGGAGCGTTTGCAGGAACTTGGCGCCAACGGCGCCGTCAATCACGCGATGGTCGCAGCTCATCGTGACGCGGAGCTTCTTCTTCACTTCGAAGCCACCGTCTGCGCCGACAACAATCTTGTCTTCGATGGCGCCGATGGCGAGGATTGCGGCCTCCGGCGGATTGATGATCGCGGTGAACTGATCGATCTGCATCATACCGAGATTCGAAACAGAGAACGTCGAGCCCGTGAACTCGTCAGGCTTCAACTTCCGCTCGCGGGCCTTCTTCGCAAGCACCTTCGACTCGGCGCCGATTTGCGCCATGCCCTTGGTCTGGGCATCGAAGATGACCGGAACGATGAGGCCGTCATCCGTGGCGACGGCCATGCCGAGGTGCACGGTATTGAAGTAGCGAATCTTGTCGCCGAGCCAGTGCGCGTTCACTTCTGGATGCTGCGTGAGCGCGGTGGCGGTGGCCTTTAGGACGATGTCGTTGAAGCTGACCTTGTACGCATCGCCAAGCTCCGCTGCAGCGCTGCGCATTTCTGCGGCGCGCGAGAGGTCGAACTCAGCCGTGAGGAAGAACGTGGGGATGGGGCCGAGGGACTCGCTCAGACGCTTCGCGATTGTCTTGCGGATTTGCGTGAGGGGCTCATCTCTGAATGACTCGCCTGAGACGTGAGACTTGAGACTTGAGACTTGAGAAACTGCGCTCGAGCTCTTGGCGCCGCCGTTGGCAATCGCCGACTCGATGTCGCGCTTGATGATGCGCCCATTGGGGCCGGAGCCCGCGATGACGTTGATGTCGAGGCCAGCTTCGCCAGCGATGCGGCGGGCGAGGGGTGACGTCGTTACGCGACCCGCGGGAGAAGCAACCGCATTCACCACAGAGGGCGCAGAGGGCACAGAGGACGGCGCTGCAGTGCTCTGTGTGCTCTGTGCACTCTGTGGTGAAGTCGTTGCTGGTGCTACTGCGGCAGGGGCTGCGCTTCCGCCGAGCAACGCCGAGATATCCTCGTCAGCAGCAGCAATGATGCCGACGAGCGAGCTCACGGCAGCAGTCGTGCCTTCGGGAATCAGATGCTTACGAAGGATGCCATCGCCGCGCGCGACGAGTTCCATCACGGCCTTGTCGGTCTCGACTTCGGCAAGGATGTCACCACTCTTGATAGTGTCACCTTCGGCCTTGAGCCACTTCACGAGACGTCCCTCTTCCATCGTGGGGGAGAGGGCCTCCATAAAGATCTTAGTCGACATACATCACCTTCTTGACGGCTGCGATGGTCTTGGCGAGGTCGGGCTTGGCATGACGCTCCAGGCCCTTGGCATATGGCATTGGCACATCGGCTTGATGCACGCGCACAACCGGCGCGTCGAGATCGTCGAAGCAGTCGCGCTGGATGTAGTCCACAATCTGCGCCCCGATGCCTGCGACTTCCCATCCTTCTTCGAGCACCACGGCGCGATTGGTCTTTCGCACAGATGTGCGAATCGCCTCGATGTCCATCGGACGAATCGTGCGCAAGTCAACGACATCAATCTTGATGCCTTCCTTGGCGAGCGTGTCCGCAGCGTTCATCGCCACGAGCACCATCTTGCCGCAGGTGATGATGGAGCAGTCGCTACCTTCGCGCTTGAGGTCAGCCTTCCCGATGGGCACGATGTAATCCTCATCGGGGACTTCGCCCTTCGTGTTGTAGAGCATTTCGCCTTCGAGCACGATGACTGGATTCGGGTCGCGGATAGCGGCCTTGAGCAGTCCCTTCGCGTCGTACGGCGTGCCCGGCGTGACAACCTTGAGGCCCGGGATGTGCGCGAGCCAGCTCTCAAACGCCTGCGAGTGCTGCGCAGACAGCTGAAGCGCGGCACCGTTGGGTCCGCGGAACACGATCGGTACAGAGTACTGACCGCCAGACATATACAGCATCTTCGCGGCCGCATTGATCACTTGGTCGAGCGCGAGCACGGCAAAGTTCCACGTCATGAACTCGATGATCGGACGCAAGCCGACCATCGCGGCGCCAACACCAACGCCGGCGAAGCCGAGTTCGGTGATGGGTGTGTCAACGACGCGCATCTCGCCGAATTCGTCGAGGAGACCCTTGGAGACTTTGTACGCGCCGTTGTACTGCGCGACTTCTTCGCCCATCAAGAACACGCGGTCATCGCGCGCCATTTC
>JAYUWY010000105.1:0-2034 GCA_043753285.1 Gemmatimonas sp.
GGATTCAATGCGGTGTTCGTTCGTGAAGGCGTCGGCGAGGAAATTCTGCCAGAGGTCAGCGTTGAGTCGTGTCTTAGCCACCCGCAGGCATTGCACGCCGTTCGCGTCCGTGCACCTCGAGTATCCGCACTGCCAACGGTCCGCATCGCAGAGGATGGCAGTCCAGAAGGGGGGGCTTAGTGTTTATCCGCGCTTCCTCTATGCGCGGTGTTTAAGAAAGCTTGCGAAATACTGTGCTCTTTCAGCTTAAGAATTCGATCGCGAAGGGAAGTTCTGAGTGCGCGGCGAGAAGCTCAATCTCTGACTTGTGCGTTTGGTTAGGTGCGAAGAGGTCCCAGTGAATGGGAATAAGCGTCCGCAGCCCAACTTCCTCGGCGAAGGCAAATGCTTCTCGCACTGACATGTTGCCGATAATTCCGGCGCGCTCACGATAGTAATTCCGTTCGTTGACGGGGAGGAATCCTATCGACGGCGCTAACTTCGAAACCACCGCGACGATTTCTTGCGCTGGCGAGGTATCCCCCGCGTGATAATAGCGGAGCGCTCCAAACTCTAGAACGTATCCGATAGATATCCACTCTCCGTTCGGCTCTCTATCGGGAGTGGGGTGCGCAGCTGGAACTGCGTGTACGCGGACGCCAGTGATGAGTGGCATCCACTCGTGTACTGCAATCTCGAGCCGCTCCGCCGACACGCCGGCTGCTTCAAGCACCGTGCGCGCGGACAGCGGTGCAATAATATGCGCGTCCGGCGCATAATCAAGAACGCCGAGCACGCTCGCGGGGTCACAGTGGTCCAGATGCGCGTGTGAGATAAGTATCGCGCGAGTGTCCTTCAGGTCGGAGAACGTGACGGGGCACGGCCGCATTCGCCTCAGTCCCTCCCCGTACACCTCAGCAACGCTGTCTGTGAGATACGGATCAATCAGTATCGAGCCTTGAGGCGTCGTGAAGCGAACGCCCGATTGACCCAGAACTTGAATCGACGGCGCAGCGCTCACCTGTGATCGCTCATCGCGTCACCACGACGATAATCGCCACCGCGCTCGCGATTATCTGCGCCACCGATCCTACGATTGCTGTCCAATCCTTCTTGTCATCAGGGTCGCGGCTTGGCACGAAGACTTCCGCTCCAGCGAGCGCCTTCGGATTCCGATCAGGCAATAGGAATCGAGTCTTATACGGCTCGACGATGCCGTTGGGCTGCCTCACAAACGCTCGCCGAAGATCCGCCTGAAAGGTGTGTCCGCCAGCAGCGTCAACGTAGTATCGAAGCCGCTTGCCCGGCACGTGCGCTACGGCAATCGGCGAGTGCACGGCGCCTCCCACCTGCACGGTGGGAATAAATCGCGGAACCACTAACGTGTCGCCCGGCTCAAGTACAAAGTTGTCCCGCGAGCGTGCGTCATCTAAAACGTCCGCAAGATCAAAACCAATGCGGCCGGTTCCGCGATACGGGCGCGTAAAGTACGCCGCCTCTGGATAAGCTGTTGGTAGCACCCCGCCAGCTCGCTCCAGCAGCCCGCGCACGTTGTCCACCTTCGTCAACAACGCATACGTACCCGGAAACTCCACCTCGCCGAGTATCGTCACGCGTCGCTCGAGCAACCATTCCGGCTGCCGCAAGATCAGCACGTTGTCATACGGGTTGAGCGGCACGTCAGGCGCCGTTGCCGTTGGGGCAGGGATGCCTGGCGGACCCACGTACTTGCCGTCCAGTCCCCGCTCAAGCAAGTACGTCGAGTCGAGCGCCACGCGCACCGTTTGTGCCAACATCCCAGGCGCACGATTCTGGGGTAGCCGCGCCACCTCGGCCTCAACCAAGTACGCGCCGTCCTCCAATCCACCCGCCTCGTGCACGAGGTCACGCAAGGTCATTCCCTCGCGCCACTCATAGCGCCCATCCTTTCGCACGGCGCCGTTAATGGCTACGTAGCGATCTGGTCGGAAGTCCGTCGTCGCATAGACGCGAATGTTATCATCCTCTTGCAGTTCGACGTCTTGAATCAGAGTTCCCAAGGTGTCGCTGAAGAAA
>JAYUWY010000106.1:0-4064 GCA_043753285.1 Gemmatimonas sp.
CCTTTGCATTTGCTGTGCAGTACTTCGTGCCTTCGTGGTGAAGCAGTTACCGCTAGTTCCCGCGAATCGTGATACCCACCGAGCGACGGAAGATGTCGCCGAGTGGCTTGCTGGCCGTGGCAGTTAGCAAGTTCACCTGCGTGGCCTCGCAGCCGCGCGGCACCTTGCAGCTACCGAGCGCACACGGACCGGTGTTGAAGTTGATGGTTGCGTTGTCTGTCTGATTGAGCACGACGAGTCGCATCGCCACGGCGTTCGCCGTAGAGAGTGCGTTGCCCGTGCGTCCGGCAATCGGATTGCGCAGGCGGAACGTGGCGCGCTTGTTCTCGCTCGAGGATCCACGCAACTCCACGGGCACGATGGTCGTGTCGACCACCGGACCGAGGAATCCACCGCCGCGGCGCGTGATGAGCGCGATGTTGTAGATGTCAGAGCGATTGGCCTTGCCCGACGCACCGAAGTACAAATCCACTTCGCGCATCGTCGTGCCGCTCGCAGGTCCCGGTACGTAGAAGCCGTAGGGACGTGACGGATCATTGATCGGATCGCGGCCACCACCCACCGGGCACGAGTTCATCACCGTCGTGCCGCTGGTACCGTTGGCGACGAAGGTGACTGCTGTGGAGTCTGGCGAGTTGCGCACGAGCGCACGCAGCTCGTTGTAACCAGCGCCAATCGTCCAGTTTGTCCACGCCTCACCACTGCTGTTGGTGCGCACAGCAGCCTGCGAGATGCTCGCATCGCTGTTGCCCAGCGCGGCGAAATCAATCCACACACCGGCGGCCGGCTGACCGTTGGCATTCAGCACGCGCACCGTCGGCGGCACGGAGAGCGTGGTGCCAGCAGGTGCCGTCTGATTATTGCCTGCCACGATGCTGAGTGTCACAGGCGTGACATTCAGCGTGAACAAGACGTTGTCCGTGGTGAAGGTCACGCCAGCGGGCGCATCGCCGCCGACGCTCACCTGTGCTGTGACTGCATACTGACCGGCCGTCGAGACCGACCAGCAGACACCCGCATGGCCCTTCGCCGTTGTTGCTGTAGCCGCACTGCGACCGTACTGGCCGCAGAGCACGTTGTCCAAGTCCCCACTGCGCGCGGCGATGCTGCCGCCGCTCGTTGAGGGAATCGTCCACTGCACGGGCACGTTCGCGATCTTGGTGCCAAACGAACGCGTCTGCACCGTCACCACCGGCAAGCACTCGGGTGCAACCTCGGCACCCACTGATGCCGTGTTGCAGCTGGTGCCCGCTTCTTCGGCGCCCTCGAGCAACAGCATTGGTGCGCGGATGAACTCGTTGACCGTGCCGCTGACGCCGCCGCCAAAGCTCAGCTCGGCGTCCACCGGCGCAAACGGGCTGAACTCATTGACGGTGCCGCTCACGCCACCGCCAAAGAAGCGGGTGGTGCTATTGGCTTCTGCGCTGCGCGGTGACAAGAACGAAGTCACCGAGCGCATCACACGCTGCGCCACTGTGAGAGCGGGCGCTGGCGTGTCGCACGCGAGCGTCGGATTCACGGGGTCTGCGGGCGTCGGCAGCGGCGTGATCACGAAGCCAGTGTCTTGGATTCCGTGGCCCAAACGCAAATCGCCCAAGCTCTCAACGGTCTCCGGCACCTGGTCGGCGCACACGCGCACCGTCGCAGCACTCGTGAGCGCGGAGTTGAGCTCGCTCTGCAAACGAATGTAGATAAAGCCGGGGAACTGATCGAGCACGGTGTTAAGCGTGCCGTTGAAGACCTCGATGGTGACCATCGACGGTTCCACAACGGGGGACGCGGGAAACGAGATGCCCGCCGTGTTGTTGAGTCCGTACACAATCTGCGAGCTGTCTGACGGATAGATCAGCCAGCTGTTGGACGGATCAGAGATTGTGATGTCGAGTCCGGCATAGCAGTAAATCGCGTTGACGAATGCCGCGATCTGTGCATCCGTGCCGGCAAGATCATTCTCTTCTTCCTTCTGCAAAACGAACGCGACAATCTCGTGCGCGCGGACTTTCGCTTCGCTCGGATTGTTGTTATTGAGATGGTGATCGAGGTTGTTGAGCTTGCCGACCACCGAGTTCACGTTGGGTGAACCGGATCCAAACACAGTGTCGGCCATCGCGAGCAATGAGCTCAACGTCGCCGTGCAGCTCGTGGAGCTCGATGCATTGAGTGCGTTGGAATCCACTGGGCGCGAAGGCAGTCCTTCTGCGCAGGCCGCGGTGATGAGTGCAACGAACACCGGGGCAACCTTCTGAATCCAACGCATTGCTCTATCCTGTGCGGGGAGGGTGGCTAAAATCCCCGCTAACGTGCAACTATTTTGCTAGTCAATCAAGTGACAGTGAACACTGTCGCAAAGTTAGACAGTTGAGCCGCTTATCGGCCCGCGCCCATTAGTTGCCGGTACTCGGGCGTTTCGGCAAGGGACCGGAACCACCAGCCCGGGTCGTTGAGCAAAATTGCCGCACGGTCTGGGTTGGCAGCGATGTAGTCGCTGAGCAACCGCATCGCGTCCGATTTGTCTCCCAACATCGTGTGGACGAAGGCTCCGTAATAGGCCAGTTCGCGGGTCTGATCGAGGGTCGCATCGCCGGTGTTGCGGCGGATGATGCGACGGGCGCTGTCGGCGAGCTCGCCACGACCGTTGCTCACACGCACCAGGGCACCGGCGACCAAAATGCTTCCGGTCCGACGCCAGTGTGCGGTGTCGCGGGGGGCAGTACGAGCGACCACCGAGTCCACGAGCATCCACGCGCGCTCAACATCGCTGTTGCCGGCCGGCAACGACTGATTGTTGAGCTGACAGCGCCAGGCGCGCACGTCGTTGCGAAAGCGCTGCAACAGTTGATCGCAGTATTGAATGGCGGTGTTGGAGTTGCCCAGATCATACGCCGCATTCGCGAGGCGAGAGAGCACAATCAGGGCCGTGCTCTGGAACTCGTCGGCCGCATACGCGCTCCGCGCCGCTATGTAAATGTCGTTCGTGTTCTTGGTGCTCACGTTGGCGTACACCGCCGAGAGCGTTGCGTACGCGCTGGCCTGATTCTTATTGAGTCTCGTGGCGCGCTCGAGATCTGCGACCGCAGACGCCAGTGCCGCTTCGCGTTTGGCGGGATCGGTGTCGAGATTTGCGACCCATCCCCAGAAAGATGTCGTGCCACGAATCTCGTACGCGTCGGCATTGTTGCCATCGCGAGACATCGCTTCAGCGATGTGTGCTTGCGCCAAGTCGTTGAGCGTACGAATCTGCGCTTGGTCGTTGCGATTCGTCGCGCGCGATCGCGCCAACGCAATCGCGCCGCGCCGGATGTGCGGCTCGGCCCACCGCGCGTCGAGCGCGGCGGCTTCGGCGAACAACGAATCGGCGGTGGCGTACACACGCGCCATCGCTTCGTCGCCGCTTTCGGCGCGTACCGATGGTGCGCGCCGCATTTCTTGAATGCCACGCTGCGTGAGCAACCACGCGTCCTGGCTTGTGGTCGCGGCGCGCTGTGCTTGCACGCTCAACTCTTTGCCCAACTCTTCGCGAATGAGATTCGCCGCGAGTGTGCCGAGTGAGTCCTGTGATCCCAGCACTTCGTCGCGGGAGACGGTAAAGCTGCCGCGCTGCAGACTCGCGCCGCTCGCGTCCACCAAGCGCACGCTCACGCGCACGCGCTCGCCCTCGGGCTCAACCCCGCCGCGCACGAGGAAGCCCACGCGCAGGACGCGCGCAATGCTATCAATCGGAGCGTCTTTATTGCGAAACGGTTCGATACCGTCGCGCGAAATTACCGTGAGACTTGGACTCGTTCCGAGCGTACGAATGAGTCCGTCCGTGAGACCTGCGGCCACTGGACCCAGCGACGAATCACGACTTTCGTCGACGAAGTGCATCACGGCCACGCGTCGCATTTCGTCAGCCAGTGCCGTCGAGCGACCGCGACTGCCTATTGGTCCCATCGGCGAGAACGCCCACACCGTGCTGCCCGCGGCGATGAGAATTCCGAAGATGGTCCACGTCAACTCGGAGCGACGATACCAGGGCACGATGGGGGCGGGCACCATGTGCGTGCCCGTCATCGGCATCGGTG
>JAYUWY010000107.1:0-2031 GCA_043753285.1 Gemmatimonas sp.
GTCTCAAGTCCAACATTCAGCGCAACTATGAGCGTCCTGATCACTTTGGCCGACGTCGAACCCGCAGTTCGACTCAACGCCCTTCTCGAAGCCGACGGCATCAAAACGGTGATGGTGTCGCCGCTTGATGATCTGCCGAGCGAGCTGCGCCGCGCGCGTCCGGAAGTGATTGTGTTTACTGGGAGTTTGCTTGATCCGCAGACACTGGCGATTGCGCGCGATCAGATGTGGGGCGGCGCGGCGGTGATTGGTCTCGCGGATGTTGGCGACGCGGCGCTGGAACAGCGCTTAAAGAGCGTGGGGTTCGCGGAAGTCATCGCGAAGCCAGTGACGCCAGAATCTTTGCGTCAGAGTGTTGAGGAGTTGCTAGAGCGCGCGCGCATCACGCGCGAGACCGGTCTGTGGGGCGAGAGCGATGCTGTGCGTCAGGTGCTCATCGCCGTTCAGCAGATGGCGCCGGTGTCGAGCACGGTACTTATCGAAGGCGAGAGCGGCACGGGCAAGGAGCTCGTGGCGCGCGCGATTCACAAGATGTCACCGCGTCGCAGCAAGCCGTTCATCGCGGTGAACGTGGGCGCGTTGCCTGAGACTCTGCTTGAGAGCGAGCTCTTCGGTCACGAGAAGGGTTCGTTCACTGGCGCGGCTGAGCGTCGCATTGGACGCTTTGAGTTGGCTGATGGTGGCACGCTCTTCTTGGATGAGATCGGCGAGATTCCCTCGAGCACGCAGGTGAAGTTGCTGCGCGTGTTGGAGGAGCGTGAGCTCACGCGCGTGGGCGGCACGCAGACCATTCCTGTTGATGTGCGCGTGGTTGCGGCGACGAATCGCCCGCTGCGCGAGTCGGTGCAGGGCGGGGAGTTCCGCGCCGACTTGTACTACCGGCTCAACGTGCTGCGCGTGTATTTGCCGCCGCTGCGCGAGCGTCGCGACGACATTCCGTTGCTCGTGCGTCGCTTTGTGCAGGAGTTTGCGCAGCAGCACAGCCGCGAGTTTCACGGCATCTCGGCCGAAGCGATGCAGGCGTTGGTGCACTACTCGTGGCCTGGCAACGTGCGCGAGCTGCGCAACTTGATTGAGTCGATGGTGGTGTTGGCGACGGGGCGAGAGATTGGCCTCGCCGACATTCCTGATGCGATTCGTCAGGGCGGCGCGGACCGCCTGTTGCCCGTGCACATTGGTCCCATTCTGCGCGAAGAGAGCCGCGCCGACGGCCGTCAGCTGGAGTTCATCGTCCGCAGCTTGGTGGAAGTAAAGCTGCAGTTAGAGGAGCTGCGTCGTCAGGTGAATGACGTGCGCGCTGAGCGCGAGCAGTGGGAGTCCGTGTCGGGATCTGGTTCGTCCGCGGCGGCGCTGACGGGCGGAATTGAGCCGCAGGGAATTCCCTCACCGGCTGCGGCGAGCCCGACGTCAGGGATGACGATGGCCGAAATCGAAAAGGCGGCGATTTTGTCCGCGTTGCGAGAGACCCGAGGGAATCGTCGTAAAGCTGCGGCAATACTCGACATCGGGGAGCGCACGCTCTACCGCAAACTGAAAGAGTATCAAGTTCCTGAACAGTTTGGGCAGTAAAAAGGGAGAATCTGCCCCTCCCCCCTTCCTTACTGACTAGATATTCGACAGACTGGTGCATCCCACCGCTCGTCGCCACCGTCCTGCCCCGGCAATAAGTGTCGCCACATCAGCAAGCGTCGAGTGAGAACAGCTCGTCCATCGCGGGGAGTGTGCTGCCCCTGCAGCGTGCGGAAGAGCTGATCTCGTCGTTGAAGGATGTGGTGTCCGTGAAGATCAGTGCGGCGGACAACGGGTCGGTGGATACGATTCACGTCCTCGTGACTGGCGATACACCCGCGAAGGCTGTGGTACGCAACATCGAAAGCGCGCTGATGGCGCAGCTGGGTCTTAAAGTGGACCATCGAAAGATTTCAGTCGCAGCGACGACGCGTCGGCCAACACCGAACGAGATGCCGGCGATTGTCGAGTCGGCCTCGGCGAAGGTGTTTGAAGGACGTGCTGTGTACTTCGAAGATGTGG
>JAYUWY010000108.1:0-2030 GCA_043753285.1 Gemmatimonas sp.
CGCCACGTCGTTGCGCGGACCGTTGAGCAGCGTGTAGACAGAATCCGCAACGAGTGCCTGCCCCGCACTTCCGGACCCCACGCCCTGTCCTTCGGCTACGCGAAATGACGCAACGATGGTATCCGTGGCATTCGCAGGGACACGCGCTTCAGACAACTTCCCTTGAGCGGTGTAGCTAAACGCAGCCAAGTTTCCGACGCGATCTCGTCGCCCACTGACGCGATAGTCTCCGCTTCCCGCCGTCGGCGGGCCGCCGGAGTACTCGAAACGCACCGCGTGCAGAGTGTCCGGAAACGAAATGAATCGCGTGCGCGCCCTCATGACGCCGCCGACCGCAGCACCTGTCACGCTCTCAATTCGAACAATTCGTGCCTGCCCAGAAACGCTCGGCGCGGTCACGGTTTGCAATGCGCCGCTTCCCGAATAGGCGAACGTGTAGCTCCTCGCTACAGCGCGCGAGGGCACGCCTATGGACGCCAACCGGCCATTTCCGTCATACGCGAATGACGTCGTGTCGAGTAGGCGATTGATCGTGAACACGTGCTTCCCCAGCGTATCAAACACTACGCGTAGACGATTCGCGCCGCGCCGTGTGTGATTGCGGCATCGAGCGCCGTCGATCGTGGCCGCAATAGTGTCCGGCCGCGACAATGCGTCACCCACCCAGTTGCACGTGCTCGCGATGCGTCGAAACACGCGCGCACTCGCATCGCCACCGACCCACAGAATGGTCGACGCCGTATCTGTGCTCATCACGAGCTGCTCAAGCCCCGCGAGCCACCAACCCGCGTTGAACGACGACGCGAGGCGATTCACAATCAGCAGCTCGCCACTTGCGCTGTACGTCGTTCCGCCGGTTCGAGTAACATCGAGACGATACGGATATCGGCCCGTTGGCATCGTGCTCGCATCGAACGTCGCGGTGATTCGTCGGCGCGCACCACTGCCGAAGTCCGCTGCGATCCAACTGCCAGCAGCATACTGCGTGCCGTTAAGTGGACCCGCCGTGATGTGCACGGTGGCCGTGTAGACTTCGCCCGAGACGGGCGCGATGATGCCAAGCTCCGCCGGAATAAGTGCCTGCGGTCGCGCGGCGTGCGAGCTATACAGCAGTGTGGGGGCGCGAGTACGCGCACGGGTTTGGACCTCGGGCAACGTATGCGCGATTCGGAAATCGCCGCATTGCAATGCGGAGCCCGAGCCCGCAGCAACAGTCACGCACAGCGAACGGTCAGTCAGTCCCGTGGGATTCAAGAGCGATACGCCGTTCACGAGCGACGGCACCGCCACCGTCGTGAGTTGGGTGAACGCCGAATCGCGAGAAGTCGTCGCCGTGGCGCGAAGCCACACGCGACCACTGCTGTCCGCTTGCAAACGCGCCTTCGTCGTCACGGTAACGAGCAGGCTGTCACCCGCTGCTATCGGTTGACTCGTGTAAGAAGGCGTCCCAAGCGAATCGAGTGCCGCGTTTACCGCGGCCAGCGTAACCGTCTGCGTCGCGTCGCCCAAGTTGTACACGCGGAAGCGCTACGTTCCAACGCTGGATGCGGCGACATCGAGATACGTGTGCTCGGCGATGACCTTGATGGCATTCCACGGCGGTGCCGCAGAGTACGTCACCGTTTTGAGGCGACTAAAGTTGCCGTTCGAGTCCTCGATGCTCGCGCGCACGGTCGCGCTGACAGTGATCTGACCCGACTGAGACAGTCGCGTGTAGCACGCGCCCGGCGCGCCTCCTGTGGGACTATCCCACACCATCGGCCACGACACGCTGACGTTGTTCACTGTCAGCACGCGCGTCGGCAAATCGAAGCCTGTGTTGTCGCAGAACTGGACCGTCACGTTCACGACCGTTCCCGGAGGGAACTCGGCCGGATCGGGAGAAATCGTGACGGTGGGAGCGCCCGCTTGTGCGTTGAGGCGAATCGGAGCGAGAGCGACAACAATCAGAGCAACAATTGCAACGATGCGCATCGGATCCATAAATCGAGGAAGTAGGCGTGTGAGATTTCCGCCTAATACCTCGCTCG
>JAYUWY010000109.1:0-2029 GCA_043753285.1 Gemmatimonas sp.
CAAGCTTGCCGAGGATTTTGGCACAGTGGTCGCGCATCTCGACGACGCGCCTGGATTTCACGGCTACGAATTGAATGTGTCGTGCCCGAACGTGAAGCAGGGCGGCATGGAGTTCGGTGCGGATCCTGTGGCGCTGCAGGCGGTGATTGCCGGTGCACGCGCGGCAACGAAGAAGCCAATCTTTGTGAAGCTCTCACCCACGCTGCCGCAGATTGGCGATGTCGCGCAGCGCGCCGTGGATGCCGGCGCGGATGGCATCACCGTGATCAACACGATTCCCGGTTTGGTTATTGATGTGGAGCGTCGCGCGCCGCTGTTGGGATTCGGCTCTGGGGGCGTGAGCGGCCCAGGACTGCTCGCGGTGGGCGTGCTCGCGACGTGGCGCGTGCGCCAAGCGGTGAAGGTGCCAATCATCGGCGCGGGCGGCGTTCAACACGCGGCAGATGTGCTGCAGTTCTTGATGGCCGGAGCCAGCGCTGTTGCAATTGGTACTGCTGGCCTCGCCGATCCAAAACTCCCCGCGAGATTGGTGAAGGAGTTAGAGAAGTGGTGCGAGCGCCACGGCGTGAAGCAGTTAAGCGAGATTGTCGGCACGCTTCAGTGGCCCAAGCAGTAGCAGTCACCTTCCGTCTTCAGTCTTCCGTCATCAGTGCTTAAAGCTCAGCCCATCATCGCGCTCGACGTCCCATCGCTCGACGCAGCCAAACAGCTCGTCGCGCGACTTGGCCCGCAAGCGGACTTCATGAAGGTTGGCCTCGAGCTGTTCACAGCTGAGGGCCCACGCGTGGTGGAGTATTTGCGCGGCGAAGGGAAGCGCGTGTTTCTCGATCTCAAGCTGTATGACATTCCCAACACCGTGCGCGGCGCAGTGAAGAGCGCTGCGGGCATGGGAGTGTCGCTACTCACGGTGCACGGCTACGGCGGTGCGGCGATGGTGGACGCTGCGGTCGAAGGCGCAGGAAGGGATCTCGGCATTCTCGTCGTGACCGTGCTGACGAGCTTCGACGCACCGGCCTTGGGAGTTGCATTGGGCCGCGAAGCCCCCGAACTCGGCGGTGAAGTGCTGCGCATCGCGCAGCTAGCCGACCGCGCCGGTGCGCACGGCATTGTGTGCTCGGGCCACGAAGTGCGCGCGGTGCGGGCGAGCTATCCTAAGCTCAAGCCCTTGGTACCGGGGATTCGTCTAGCGGGCGGTGCCGCGCACGATCAAGCGCGGATTGCGACCCCCGAGAAGGCCGCTGAGGATGGCGCGGCGTATTTGGTGCTCGGCAGAGCGGTGACGGAGGCCGCTCAGCCTGCGGAAGTGCTCGCTGGGATTCTCGCGTCGCTCCGCTAGCGGAACGGAAGACTTTACAGCTCGTGGGACGGAAGACTGAAGACGGAAGGTTGAGCGGTTGCAGTGACCTTCCGTCTTCAACCTTCCGTCATTTCTAGCCTTCTGTACACGTCAGTCCTGCCCCTTGTGTCAAGGGCCTCACCCGACTATCCTACGGGTCTGCCCATAACCGGGTAGTTCTAGCGATGTCCGTTCATACCGTTCTTGTCGGAGTTTCCGTGAAGGTTCGTAGCAGCGTGAAGCCGATCTGCGAGCACTGCAAGGTTGTGAAGCGTGCAGGTGTGACGCGGATCATTTGCAAGCGCAATCCAAAGCACAAGCAGCGTCAGGGTTAATCGACTATGGCTCGTATCTCCGGCGTGGATCTTCCGCGCGACAAGAAGGTCGAAATCGGCCTGACCTACATCTACGGCATCGGGCGCGTGACTGCGCGCAAGATTCTCGAGGCGACCGGCGTCAACGCCGAACAGCGCATTCGTGATCTCAATGATGTCGACGTCAACAAGCTCCGTCAGGAAATTGAGCGGACGTTGCGAGTCGAAGGTGCCCTGCGCACTGAGATCGCGATGAACATCAAGCGCCTCATGGACATTGGCTCCTACCGTGGCCGACGCCATCGCGCGAACCTCCCGGTTCGTGGACAGCGCACGCACACCAACGCCCGCACGAAGAAGGGGCCGCGCCGCGCGATCG
>JAYUWY010000110.1:0-2028 GCA_043753285.1 Gemmatimonas sp.
ACGCTCTCGATGAGCCCGAGCCGCAGCATCGAGGGAATCGCCCAGAGCTCGCCTAGGGAGAGCGGCGCCTTCTCTTGAAACGCCGCTACGAAGCGCTGCACATCCGCGGCATCAATTCTGCCCTCCGTGTGCGAGATCAGCGTGATCGCGATCTCGTACACACGCGGATACTCAGCCAACGGTCCGTTCACGAGCAGCGCCAACTCCCGGAAGTACGACTCCGGCAAGCTTTCCTCGACGTGGCTCGCGTGCTCGCGCACCACGTGAAAGTTGTCGAGCAGCCAATCACCGGACGGCCCCACGTCCGTGCCACGCGCCGCGGCGGCGGAGAGTTCGGCAAACGCATCGTCGAGAATCTGCCGCGACTGCGCCAAGCGAATGAGGAGACGTGCGGAGCGCGGTCGCAGACGCCGCTGGCGACGTTCACGAATCGTGTGCTGCTCGTCAGCAAGCTTTCGCGCGCGCTCCGCGAGATGCTCGGCGCCCAACAGCTCGCCGCGAATCGGACCAGCGTACATGTCTTCCGCCGTCGGCGGTGGTCGACGACTTGAGACGCGGCGAAGCAATCCAGACAATCGCAACGGATACATTCCGGACGAAGGAGACCACGCGAGTGTGATTTTCACTCGCGTCGTCTCCTAAGGATACGTCAGGAACGTCGCGGGGGCGCCCACGGCTTCACTTGGGACGTGAGCCGACGGTCGCGTCGATGGCGATTGACTGTCATGTGACGCGACCGCCACATTACAATGCAGAATGACAATGGACGCGGTACCAGTGACTCACACGGCAGCGAGGGCTCGCAATGTCTAAGAAGCACAACACGAAAGTTCCAAACTTCGGCTCTGCGCCCAAGCAAGTTGGCATGAAGAGCACCGTCGCACCCACGCAGCCAGTGAAGCCCACACCCGACCGCCTCACCACGAAGCCGCGCGCCACGTCCTCAAAGTCTGGACATCGCGGGAAGTAGCGTTTGCGTTTGCGTTCGCGTTCGCGCGCGCTAGGCGTCGAGTTGTTCGCGAAGCTTTCGTCGAAGTGCCGCGGCGCTAAACGGCTTCTGCAAAAACGCAATACCGGGAGCGAGCACACCGTGAAGGCTAATGGCATCTTCTGAGTAGCCGGACATGTAGATCACGCGCGAGAACGGGCGGCGCTGCCGCAACGCGGCGACGAGCTCTGGTCCATTTCCGCCAGGCATAACGACGTCCGTGAGCACGAGCGCAATCTCCGGCGACTGCTCAAAGTGCGTCTGCGCCTCCGCCGCGCTTGACGCGACGATCACCGCGTAGCCAGCCTGCTCCAGCATCCGTCGCGTTACGGCTCGCAACGCCATCGAGTCTTCGACGACGAGAATTGTTTCGGTGCCGGCGGCGTGCGGTGCGTCCGGGCTTGACGACGTCTCAACGTCCCCCGCTGCGGTTGCCAACGGCAAATACACTTTGAACACCGCTCCCTGACCCACCTCACTGTAAACACCAATGCTGCCGCCGTTCTGCACGACAATTCCGTGCACCGTGGCGAGTCCGAGGCCAGTGCCCTCGCCGAGCGGCTTCGTTGTGTAGAACGGCTCGAAGATGTGCTTGAGCACATCCTCCGTCATTCCGTTGCCCGTGTCCGTGACCGTCAGCACGACGTACGGGCCAGGCAGCGACGCGAAGTGCACTGAGACGTAGTTCTCGTCCAGCTCAATCGTATCGGTCTCAATAGTGAGCGTACCGCTATTAGCCATGGAGTCTCTCGCATTCACCGCGAGATTCACGATGACCTGCTCCATCTGGTTCCTATCGGCGAAGATACGCGCTGAGCCAGAACCCAGATGCGTGACAATCTTCACATCCTCACCGATGAGCCGAGTGAGCATCGGGAGGAGACCGTTCAACACCTCGTTGATGTCGAGCAGCTTCGGCTCCACAACCGAGCGCCGGCTAAACGTCAGCAGCTGACGCGTCAGTTTCGCCGCGCGCATTCCCGCCTTCTGGATTTCCGACACATCCTCGCGATTCGGATCATCGGCATCGAGTGACGCGA
>JAYUWY010000111.1:0-4050 GCA_043753285.1 Gemmatimonas sp.
GTTGGCATCACCAGCGACACGATAGAGTGCCGCACCGCGAGCAAGTGCACGAACGCGAATGCCGTGGCGATGACCATCGTGCCGCCCTTGAGCAGCGCGAGCGTCGAGGCTTTGAGTTGCCAGAGTTCGCCAAATCCAACAGCGCTGTACAGCGCCCAGTCGGCGTACCACGCGGCAATGCCGCGTCCGGCCAGCAGTGCGAGCGCGCCGCCGACAAGGAATCCGAGGAATCCACGCCGACTGCGCAGGCTCATCTCAGTGCGCCGCGGCGCCGAGCGTAACCCCGTTCGCGACGAGCCAGCCTTCGACTTCACTGCGAATCTCGGCGAGGCGTGCATCGCTCGACGCTTCGAAGCGCATCACGAGAATAGGCTGCGTGTTAGAGCTGCGGATGAGACCCCAACCGCCATCGAACAAAATGCGCACGCCGTCCACGTCACTCACTTTGTACTTCGCACGAAAATGCGCGAGCGCAGCGGCGACCACGGCTTCCTTGCGATCGTCGGCACAGTCCACGCGAATCTCCGGCGTGGACACAAAGCGCGGCACATCGGCGAGCAACGACTTCACGGGACGCTTGGCATCCGCGACGATGCGCAACAAGCGCGCCGCAGCGTAGAGCGCGTCGTCATGACCGTAGAAGCCTTCGGTGAAGAACATGTGACCCGACATCTCGCCCGCGATGGGCGCGTGCAACTCCTTCATCTTGTCCTTGATGAGCGAGTGCCCAGTCTTCCACATCAGCGGCACGCCGCCGGCCTTCGTGATGCCGTCGGGCAGCGCCTGCGAGCACTTCACGTCAAAGATGATGTGCTGCCCTGCACCCGTGCGCGCGAGCACATCACGCGCGTAGAGCAGCAGGAGATAGTCGCCCCACACAATCGTGCCGTCTCCGTCAACGAGACCAATGCGATCGGCGTCGCCGTCAAAGCCAATTCCGAGTTCACTGCCCGTCTCACGCACGGCACGAATGAGATCCTGTAGGTTCTCAACGACAGTCGGATCCGGATGGTGATTGGGGAACGTGCCGTCGCTCTCGGCGAACAACCACGTCGGCGTTACGCCAAGCGCCTTGAACAACTGCGGCGCAACGACCGCGCCTACACCGTTGCCGCAATCGACGACAACTTTCATCGTGGAAGGCAGCGGACCAATCTTCGCTGCGATATCTGCCACGTAGCGATCAATAATTGCTTCTTCGCGCACTGAGCCTGCGCCGCGACGAAACTCACCGGCCGTGATGATGGCGAGCAAGCGCTGAATGCCTGCGCCGTGCAGCGAGTTGGTGCCAACGCAGCACTTGAACCCGTTGTACTCCGCCGGATTGTGCGAGCCCGTGATCTGGATGCCAGCGACAACCGGCACGTGATGCAGCGACCAATAGAGTAACGGCGTGGGCACGACGCCCACGTCAATCACATCAAGACCGCTCTCGGTGAGGCCGCGCACCAACGCATCGCGGAGCGATGTGCCGCTGGGGCGATTGTCTCGCCCCACAGCCACCGCTCCGTGGATGCCTCGCTCATGCAGCAACACCGCGTACGCACGCCCAATCGCCTCTGCAACCTCGACCGTCAGATCCTTCCCGACGATGCCGCGAATGTCGTACTGGCGAAAGATTCCTGCGGCGATCACTCGTGACTCGGCGCAGTGGCGACGGGTACTGGGGACACGCTCGGGGCCACACGCTGTGCGCCACCCTGCGCCCACTTCGCAACGGAGCCTGGGAGCAGACCAAAGAACAGAATGGCCACGGTCGTCACGAGGAGCACAGCCTTCGTAAGCCCACCGGCTGCCGGGAACGCGGCTGCGCCTTCTGCGCGCGGCTGCATGAACATCACGCGCACCACCTGGAGGTAGTATGCTGCGGAGATCACTGACGTCACCACGAGGATGACGGCGAGCATCGTCAGGTTGAGCGGCGACGAGAGCGTCGCGCCCAGTAGGTACCACTTGCCAAAGAAGCCGATTCCGCCAAATACGGGGAAGCCGAGCATCGAGAGCAGGTACACCGACATCGCCACAGCAAGTGCGGGGCGCGTCTGCCACAGACCTGCGAAGTCGTTGACCTTTACGCCGCGCTCGCTGGTGCCCTGCAGCACGTCGATCACCGCAAAGGCGCCGAACGTCGCGAGCGTGTACGCGAACACATAGAACAACAGCGCGGTGGCGGCGAGTTCCTGTGCGGTCAACAGTGTGACGAGCAAGTAGCCCGAGTGCACAATGCTGGAGTACGCGAGCATGCGCTTGATGTCCGTCTGGCGCAGCGCGAGCACGTTGCCGACAATCATCGAGATGACCGCGACCCACCAGATGACAATTGGCCACGCGGTGACGAGCGGGAACGCCTCGAACCACAGGCGAATGAATCCCGTGAACGCCGCAGCCTTCACTGCCGACGACATGAACGCCGTGATTGGAGTCGGTGCGCCTTCGTACACATCCGGTGCCCACATATGGAACGGCGCAGCGGCCACCTTGAACAGGAAGCCAATCGTCAGCAAGCCGACGCCGACGAGCAGCATCGGATGCGAGCCGAGTTCGAACAGCAGAATGGCGCGAGCAATCGCGGTGAACTGCGTGCTACCCGTTGCGCCGTACGTCAGCGCCATGCCATACAGCAAGAACGCCGTAGCAAATGCGCCGAGCAAGAAGTACTTCAGTGAGGCTTCCGCCGCGCGTGGGCTGCGACGATTCATGCCGACGAGCACATAGATCGCGACGCTCATGATTTCGATGCCGAGGAACAGCACCATCAAGTCGCGCGCCGCGGCGAGAATCATCATGCCAGACGTCGCGAACAACACGAGCACGTGCATCTCACCGTGGTGAATGCTCTGCTTTGTATTGTGCTCGATGGCCAACGCAACTGTGCCGAGTGCCGCGAGCAGCACCACGATGTCCACCATCCAGCGGAACTGGTCGACGGCAATCACACCCGTTGTTGCAACATCGCCACGCATCGCCATGAAGACGACGATGCCGAGCGTGATAATGAGCAAGCCGATCGCACCCAAGCCAACGCTGCGCTGATGCGCCGCAGACTCCGGACGCATCGCCGCATAAATCATCAGTACCATCGCACCCGCGATGAGCACGATGTCGGGCGTCAGCGCCGCCATCAACTGCGCAGGAATTGTAAGATCAAACATCAGCGGCTCCCAGAGGTGACCGACTCCACGAGCGCCGAGAGGCTCGTAGCAGCGGCTTCGGTCTTCTGCAGGATCGGCTTCGGATACACACCAATCCAGAGGATTCCAATAACGAGCGGAATGAGCAGTCCGATTTCACGCCAGTTGAGATCCATGCCCTTGAGGGCGATGTTCTCCGGCTTGACCAGCGGATTGTAGATGATGCGCTGTACGGCCCACAGCAGGTACGCCGCCGCGAAGATGACGCTGGTCGCCGCGATAATCGCGTGATACGGCATGGTCTTGTACGAGCCAATCAACACCAAGAACTCGCCGACGAAGCCGTTGGTGCCTGGCACGCCGATGCTCGAGAGCGAGACGACGGTCAGGAACACGGCGAACACCGGCATCACCTTGGCAATGCCACCGAAGTCATCCACAAGGCGCGTGTGACGGCGCTCGTAGATCATACCAATGAGCAAGAACAGCGCGCCGGTGGAAATACCGTGGCTGATTGTCACAACCAGTGCGCCCTGAATGCTCTCGACCGTGCCGGCGAAGATGCCCAGCATCACGAAGCCGAGATGGCTCACCGAGGAATACGCGACAAGCTTCTTAAAGTCAGGCTGCACGAGCGCGACGAGCGCGCCGTACACGATGCCAATGACCGCGAGCGCGAGCACGAGTGCGCGCATGCCTTCATGCATCGCCGCGCCAGGGAACAGCGGCAGCGCGAATCGCACGAAACCAAACGTGCCCATCTTGAGCATGATGGCCGCAAGAATCACGGAACCCGCGGTCGGTGCTTCGACGTGCGCGTCAGGCAACCACGTGTGGAAGGGCCACATCGGCACCTTCACAGCAAACGCAATCGCAAACGCACCGAACAACCACAGCGAGCGACTCCACTCAGACGTGG
>JAYUWY010000112.1:0-2025 GCA_043753285.1 Gemmatimonas sp.
GGGCTTTGGATTCCCGGTGGTACCTCAGGGCACGGCGCGCTTGCGCTGTCAGATCTCGGCCGCACACTCGCGCGAGGATTTGGAACACGCCGTGCGCGCAATCAAAAAGGTTGGCATCAAGACTGGAGTCATCAAGTGATCAACTCGTTGAGGCGTGGAGCAGTGGCGGCGCTGTTGCTTGGCGCCTCCTCGGCGATGGTTCAGCCAGTTGCGGCGCAGGCCGTGACACCTGTGGTGTCTGGGTCTTGGCTCGCGCGCGAGCTCGCGCGGCCGGACTTGGTTGTGTTGCAGCTGGGAACAGCGGCGGCGTTTGCGCTTGGACACATTCCAGGCGCAGTGCGCCTCAGCTTTGATTCGGTGATGATCGCGCCGCCAGCAGAAGGCGCGCTGCGGATGGAGTTGCCGACGACTGCACAACTCGAAGCTGGCCTGCGTGCGCTCGGCGTGAGCAACAACTCGCGCATCGTGATTGTGTTCGATACGCCGCAGGCGTTCACGCGTGCGGGTCGTACGTTCTTCACGCTTGAGTGGGCGGGCCTGCGCGATCGCGTCGGCGTGCTCGACGGCGGATTGCCCGCGTGGAAGGCCGCTGGCGGCTACGTCGCGACGGGCGCGGGCAAGCGTGTGACTGGTGGTGATGTGAAGCTCACGCCCGATGCCGCACGCGTGGCTTCGCGCGACACCGTGCGCGCAGCGAGCGAAGGTCGCGGACGTCAGTTGGTGGATGCGCGCGCACCAGAGTTCTTCACGCCAGCGAGTGCGGGCGGCAACGCGAACGGCGGACACATCGCGAGCGCAGTGAGTCTTCCCTTCACTGGCGCGACGACACCTGACGGCCGCTTCAAGTCGCGCGCTGAGCTTGAACAGTTGGTGATTGCGGCAGGCATTCTGCCGGACGAGCAACTCACGACGTATTGCCACATCGGACTGCAGGCCTCTTGGATGTATCTCACGCTGCGACACCTTGGCCGCGACGTCACGTTGTACGATGGCTCGTACGAAGAGTGGAGCCGCTCGCGATAACGGCGAGATAACAAACGGGACCGCACACCAGTGGTGTGCGGCCCCGTTTGCTTTGTGCTCTGCTTACTTCGCGACCTTCTTCTTGGCCGCAGTCTTCTTCGCCTTCGGAGCAGCGCCGTTGGTCTCAGCCTTCGGTTCAGCCTTGGCCGCCTTCTTCTTGGCCGGGGCCTTGGCAGCCTTCGCTGCGGGCACCTCAACCTTCGGCTCCGGCGTCACGACGTCGTCTTCTACAACGCCGAGGAACAGCATCGAGGTCGGCACTGGCTTCGCGCTACGTCCCGCACCGCCGCGTCCACCGCGACCGGCCGGAATGCCACGCATGCCCATACCGCGCGGCGCCGGAGCGCTCACGGTGGGTGCCGGCTTGTGCGCTGCTTCGGCGGCGTCGAGCTGATCGGCAATGCTCGGCGCACCAACCACAGCGGTGACTTCGAAGGCTTCGCCACGCTTGCGCAGGTCGAGAATGCCGCCGTCGTGGGCATCCTTGAGAATGCGCGCGAAGTTCTTGGCCGACAGCGACTCAGAGTCACGACCGAGCAATGCAAACGCCTTAACGCGCACCGTCTCGCTCGGAACCGGATTGTCACCAGCGGCCACCGCATTCACCGCTTCGCGCACGAGCGAGAACGCCTCGTCGCGTGTGAGGCGGATGCCTGCGACGCCAATGCTTTCGTCAGCCTTAGGCGCCGGTGCCGGACGCGGAGTACGCTCCGGACGAGCACCACGCTCAGGACGCGCTGCACGCTCGGGACGTGCTGCAGCTTCGGCGACAGGCGCCTCAACCGCGAGCTCACCCTGCGCGGGCGTTGCCGGACGCTCTTCGCGATCGCGACCGCGTCCACCGCGACCACGACGGCCGCGACGCCCACGTCCACCCTCGCGCTCTTCGCTCGCACCTTCAGCGCGCGGAGCGGCAGCGGCGACAACCACGCCATCCTTCTTGGGCGGGCCGACTTCAAGCTGACCGTTCTCCAACTTCGCCACGTGGATCAGGCCCTTTGT
>JAYUWY010000113.1:0-2024 GCA_043753285.1 Gemmatimonas sp.
GATGCGTTTGCGGCCACCAAGCAGGCGTTTGACCCCATGGGAATTCTGAATCCTGGGGTGATTGTCGCGGCCGCCGGCGCCAAGCCGCTGGAAGACATCAAGTACGACCCCAACCTCCCCGCGCTCCCCAAAGCCGCGCGCGCCGCACTCGACGCCATCGTCAAGGAGAAGGGCTGGGGAAGGTTTAGACTGGACCTGATTTAGCGCGTGCGGGAAGAGTAGATTTTGCTGAGACGGAAGACTTAAGAGGGAAGGTACGAGCTACCACCTGTCTGTATTTTCCTTCCGTCTTCAGTCTTCCGTCCAAAGTCTCCGCCATCCGCCCCCACTATGCCGCAATTCTTTACTGAGCCCAAGGTTTCCGTCCTCGCCCGCCCGGTGTTCACCGAGCCGGCGCACCTTCCCGTCCAGTGGATTGGCGAGAGCACTGACGGCGAGCGGTTAGCAGAGTTCGCGGGACGACTCTGCTATATGAGCCAGAAGAATCCGGCCAATCGGTCGACGCGCGAGTACCTCGAGAACATCAAGAAGCAGGGTCACGGCTCAGTGCTTGAGCACGCCAACTACTCGCTGCTCATTGAAGGCGTCTCACGCTCCCTGACGCACGAACTCGTGCGGCATCGCGCGGGCTTTGCCTACTCGCAGCTCTCGCAGCGCTACGTGGATGAGTCGCAGGCCGCGTTCGTCGTCCCGCCCGCCATCCTCGGCGATGACGCGCTCGTCGGCGCGTGGAAGACGCAGGTCGAGTCGGCGCAGGCGACGTACATCGCGCTCGTGGACAACTTGATGGAGCGCTACAAGTGGGTGGACGACAAGATCCACCGGCGGAAGATGGCGCGCGAAGCGGCGCGTGGCGTGCTGCCGAATTCCACCGAGACGAAGATCGTCGTCACGGGCAATGTGCGCGCGTGGCGCACGATGCTCGAACTGCGCTCGAGCGAGGGCGCGGAATTTGAGATTCGCCGGATGGCGCTGGCCGTGCTGCGCGTGATGCAGGGCGAAGCGCCGGCGTTCTTCAATGACTTCGAGACGTATGTGGCGGCTGATCGCGCCGAGTCTGCGCGGATTGCGTACCACAAGGTGTGAACGACGGTGCGTATCGCTGGTTCTTAACCGCCAACTGCTTCAATGCAGTTGTCGTCTTAACTCGTCGTTACTCGACGTTACTCGTCGTCAGCGAAGTTCTCAGCGTCCGCTTCGCGCAGTGCCGCGAGCGTGTCCGAAGTGCGTCCCACCGGGGCGGTCGCGAACTGAAAGCCCAGTGCGCGGCGCGTGCCCTCGGGCCACTCCGCCTGGAGCAAGCTCGCGAGCAGCCGGCGAATCCCCTGGCCGCCTTCGCGCAGGATTTCTTCCGCAGTCTCGGCGAGCACGGTGAGGGGAATCGCCAGTTCGCGGCGAATAATCTCGCCGGTGCGCGCATCGTGCGATGAGGTTTCGCCCACCGCACCGCTCACCTTCAAGATGCGGAACTCGCCCGTGGTGTATCCCACACCGGCGGCCTTGCGGGCTTCCACCGACGCCGCGAGGGCCATCGCGAAGGACTCGGCCGTGGGCTCACCGTAGAGCGTAACGATGTCGCGCGTCGGCGCCTCGAGCGTCTCACGCGACGACACGGCGTTCACGCGTGCGAAGGCCGTCTGGTCATCGTTGCTCTCGTCCCACTGCACCATCACGTCCATCGTTCACTCTGCTAAGGGGGTTGCCCATACTACCCTCGACAAACCGCTTTGTGTCACATTCGTTCCCGCGTTACGCACCCGATACGTTTCTACTCATGCTGCTGCCGCTCCTCACATCCCTCGTCGCGCTCGGCGCGTTGACCGCGTCGCTCGAGGCGCAGCCGCCGGTACGCGCACCCAACGAGATGGGGCGCATC
This sequence comes from Gemmatimonas sp., assembly GCA_043753285.1. Taxonomy (GTDB): domain Bacteria; phylum Gemmatimonadota; class Gemmatimonadetes; order Gemmatimonadales; family Gemmatimonadaceae; genus Pseudogemmatithrix. The sequence continues at coordinate 1,877 of JAYUWY010000113.1, forward strand.
CCGGTGCTGGAGTACCATCTCATTGGCGAGCGCGAGAGCCGTTGGTCGCGCAATTGGGAACGGTTTGCCCGCGACCTCGAACTTCTGCACGCACGCGGGTATCGCCCCATCACCGTGCGGCAGATGGTGTCGGGAGACTTCGAGTTGC